>CBIMJO010000797.1:0-5259 GCA_966244135.1 uncultured Actinocrispum sp.
CGCCGACGGCCCCAGTGGCGCGGTGTACGAGGATGACATCAAGCTCGCTTGGTGAGCTCCTAAGCCGTCAACTCCTGCAAGCCCGCCAAGAACTTCCGGGGATCGGCCTGGCTCAACGGAGCGATGAGATGCTGCCGGACGGCCGTGGCGTGCACCGGACGCGCCTGGTCCACCGCTTCCCGTCCTGCTTTCGTTGCCACCACGTCCATCCCGGAGCCCGCGGGCTCACGCCTGATCAGCCCGCGCTCCTCCATCCGGCTGAGATGATGGGACAGGCGGCTGCGGTGATACCCCATCAACTCCCCCAGCCGGTTCTGCCTCATCCGCCCTCCCCCAACCTCCACAACCCGGGTGAGCACACCGAAGTCCGGATCGGACAGTCCCGTCGCCGCGGTGATGTCAGCCGCGATCCGGGTGCGAACCGTCTCCGACGCGAGCTTCCACGCGTGCCACAACGCCATCTCGTCATCCGTGAGTCGATCCACATGATCAGCCTAACCAGTATGCGTTGATATAACAACAGCACCGGAGCCGGGCCCGTGCCCGGCTCCGGTCCCCTTTCTCAGGGCAGGATCTGGGCGAAGTACGTGTACGCGTCGTTGAACCCGGTGGCGATCGTCACCGGGTTGCCCGGGAAGAGACCGTTGACATTGCGCCAGGCGCGGACATCGCCCTTGACCGACACGAGATCCGAGCGCCCGTCGTTGTTGAGGTCCGCGAACTTGACCTCGAGCGGGTCGCCCCAGTTCCAGCCGAAGCCGATCGCGTGCGGGCTCCCGGGGTAACCACTGTTGACGTTGTACCAGGCCAGCAAGACACCATCTTCGGTCAACGTGATGAGATCGTCCCGGCCGTCCCCGTTGAGATCGGCGAAGTAGATGTTGTTCCCGAAGAGGTCCGGGTCCCAGCCGCTGCCGATCATCACCGGGGTGACCGCGTAGGTGTTCGGGTCGATGCCTCCGCTGTTGTGCCAGGACTGGATTTCGCCGTTCGACTGCAGCGCGATGATCTCATCCCGGCCGTCACCGTCGATGTCCGCGAAGTACGTCCTCCACGGGAAGGACCAGCCGCGGCCGACGACCACGCCCGCGCCCGGGAACAGCCCGTTCACGTTGCGGAACACCCGGATGTCGCCGTTGTTGTCGACGGAGATCAGGTCGTCGTAGGTGTCGCCGTCCAGGTCACCGAACTTGACCCGTTCCTTGTCCGGCCAGCCCTCGCCGAACTTCCACGGGCCGTACGGGAAGGTGGGCTGGTTGAACCCGTGGATGTTCGCCCATGCCCATAGTTGTCCGGTTTCGAGCTCGATCGGCTTGAAGGCGACGATGTCGACGAATCCCGAACCTTGGGCCGTCGCCGCGGGGGCCGCGGTGATACTCCCCGCGATCACCGCGGCCATGACGGCCAGGAGTTTGATGCGTGCCACGAACCGGTCCTTTCTGCCGATCGCGAACCATGTACCTGGTCATCCGTACCGGGAACGGGGTTTTTCGGATCACGCGGTGGACGCCGAACAAACTTGTGCGAACAATGGGCGGCGGGGGTGGTGGGGGTGCCTCGTCCGGAACGGGCGCTCGGCGCGGACGACGACGAGCTGGTGCGGTTCGCGGCGGATCTGCGCAAGGTCAAGGAACAGGCCGGAAGCCCGACGCTGCGGGAGCTGGCCCGGCGGGCGCACTACTCGCTGACGACGTTGTCCGAGGCGACGAGCGGCCGGAAACTGCCCACGCTCGAAGTCACGCTGGCCTACGTGCGTGCCTGCGGCGGCGATGCCGCCGACTGGGAAGATCGCTGGCGCAAGCTCGCCGAGGGCCAGCAGCCCCAACAGCCACCAGACGATCCGCCGTATCTGGGTCTTGAACCATTCGGCACCGGGGACACCGAACGGTTCCGTGGACGCGATCGGCTGGTGGCCGAGCTGGTCAGCAAGGTGACCGGCAACCGGTTCGCGATCATGCTCGGCGCCTCGGGCTCCGGTAAGACGTCGCTGCTGCACGCCGGTCTCGTGCCCGCGCTGAAGATGGAAACGGTGGTGCTGACCCCAGGCGGCAACCCGCTGGAGGAACTTTCGATCCAGCTGGCGCGCTTGGCCGGCACGACCGCCGAGGAGCTGCGGGCAGATTCTCGTGCCCTGCACCGGCTCGCCCATCAACTACCGGGTGAGCTTCTCGTGGTGGTGGACCAGTTCGAGGAACTCTTCACGGTATGCCGTGACGACGACGAGCGAGCCGCGTTCCTCGCGTTGCTGACCAGCGCGACCCGAGCGACCAACAGCCGCTGCCGGGTGGTGCTGGCCGTACGGGCCGACTTCCACGTGCATCTCGTGCGGCGGCCCGAATTGGCCGAGGCGTTGAGGCGCGGATATGTGCTGGTGCGGCCGATGCAGCCGGACGAGCTGCGCGCGGCGATCGCCGAACCCGCGATCCAGGCCGGTTGCCGGGTCGAGACGACATTGCTGGCCAGGGTTCTCGCCGACTCGATCGGGCAGCCGGGGGCGCTGCCGTTCGTCTCCCAGGCGTTGCTGGAAACCTGGCGACGCCGCCGCGGCACGACACTCACCCTCGCTGGATATGAGGCATGCGGCGGCATCGACACCGCTCTCACCCAAGCGGCCGAAGACACCTACGCTCGCCTCTCCCCTGGCTTGCGGGAACGCGCCCGCCAGATCCTGCAACGTTTCGTCACGCCCGACGTCACCACGCGGCGGATCAAGCGCGCCGCCCTGACCGACCTCGGCGAGGACGCGTACGAGGCACTCGAAACCCTCATCGCGGCAAGGCTCCTCACCGTCGACCACGACACAGTCGAGATCGCCCACGACGCGCTCATCAGGTCGTGGCCACGGTTGACCGGCTGGCTCGACGAGGACCGCGAGGGTCAGCGGTTGCATCATCAGCTGACCGAAGACGTCCGGGCATGGGAGGCGCTCGAACGCGATCGCAGCGCCGTCTACCAAGGAAAGCGGCTGGCCGCCGCACGGCAGTGGCAGCGACGCACGAGAAGCCCGCTCACCACTGGCGAACAGGAGTTCCTCGATGCCGGTGCGCGTGTCCGCACTCGCCGGCGCCTGTTCCTCGTCATCGGCGCGATGCTCGCCGTTGTGGTGATCACCGGTGGTTTCCTGGTCGCTCACCTCCGGCGGACCGCACAGGAGGATCGAACCCTGGCGCTGTCGCGGGAACTGGCGTCCAGGGCGGGCGGCATCGCCGCGACCAACCCGGAGGCAGCGCAACTGCTTGCGGTGGAGGGGTTTCACCAGGCTCCGACGCCCGAGGCCCGCAGCATCCTGCTCACCCTGCAGGCCTCCCGGTTCATCACCAGAATGACCGGTGACGTGCCACACGGCGTCGCTTTCAGCCCGGACGGGCACACCATCGCCGTGGCCACCACGAGGCCGGACGCCGAAGGGGAAGTGCAGCTCTGGGACGTCCCGGACCGGCGGCAGCTGTCCGTCCTCACCGGACACATGCGAGCCGTGTCCGGTGTCGCGTTCAGCCCGGATGGGCGGACACTGGCTGTTGGCAGCCAGCAGGATCCGCTGCGGTTGTGGGACATGACCACCCATCAGGAAGCCGCGGCGTTCGATGGCCTGGCCGGCGTGTCCAGTCTGGCGTTCAGCCCGGATGGCCGGATGCTGGCCACAGGCGACGCACAAGGCTCAGTGCGGCTGTGGGATGTCGCTGGACATACGGAAATCAGTGCGTTCGAGGGGCATGTCGCTGGAGTGAACGGGATCGCGTTCAGTCCCGATGGGTCGAAGCTGGCGACGGCGGGTGCCGACGGGACGGCACGGTTGTGGGAGGTGGCGGCGCAGCGGGAAATCGGCGTTTTCGCGGGCCACTCGGGTGCGGTCAACGGGGTCGCGTTCAGCCCGGACGGCACGGCGCTCGCGACGGGCGGAGCCGATGGGACGGCACGGTTGTGGAACGTCGCCACCCACCGCGACATCGCCACTGTCGGCGGTCATGCGAGCCGGGTGTTGAGTGTGGCGTTCAGTCCGGATGGCGCGACTCTGGCCACGACCAGCGACGACCGCTCCGTCGTGCTGTGGGACGTGAGCGGGTCGAGTGCCGCGCCACCTGCCCACGTGGTCGCATTCACTCCGGACGGGCACACCGCGGCGATCATCGGGGCGGACCGGATCGTGCGGCTGTGGGACATGGTGGCACGCCGGGAGTCCGCCGAGCTGGGTTACGCCGCCACAGCCGTCAGCCTGAACAGTGACCGCCTCGCGGTCCTGCTCACCGATGGAACCGTCCGGCTGCTGGACATCGCCACTCGCCGCGAGATCACCAGCTTCACCATGCCCGCTGCGGTCACGACTCTCGCAATGAGCCCGGACGGGCACACCCTGGCCACCGTCCACAATGACCACAAGCTGCGTCTGTGGGACACCGACAGCCACGAGGCGATCGTGGTCGCCGGTGCCCCGACCGCACAGGCTTTCAGTGCGGACGGGAAGACTCTGGCGACCTGTTCCGGTGACGGCGTCCGGCTGTGGACCGCCGTCGGAACGTTTCTCGCCCGGCTGGCCGGCTCTTGTGTCGATGTGAGCTTCAGTCCGCGAGGGACGGACATCGCCGTGGCCGCGGGCGGGGACGTCACTGTCTGGAACATCGCCTCGCTCACGCCCGTCACCGGCTTCCACGACATCGGGTCGGCCGCGCGGACGGCGTTCAGCCCAGACGGACGGATGCTGGCGATCGGCGCCGACAACGGCACGGTCGCCCTCTGGACCGTCCCCGGCGGCCAGCCGTTTGCGCGGCTCACTGGTACCGGCGCAGTGCGCGCGATAGCGTTCACTGTGGACGGTCTGGCCATCGCCGACAACGACGGCACACCCCGACTGTGGAGCGTCGATCCGGCCGTGGTCGCCGCCAAGCTCTGCAAGACCATCAGGGCCACCATCGCACCCGAGCAGTGGGCGAAAATCCTGCCTGATGTGCCTTTCCAGGCCACGTGCTAGCTACCAGCCGCCGAACCGACTCGCACCATGTTCGAACCGGAGACCCTCGCATACGGCGCGCGTCGTCTTCGGTCTACGAACGGCTGAGCTGGTCGATGAGGTACGCGGCTTGGCGCATGGCCAGGGCGACGATGGTGAGGGTGGGGTTGGCGGCGGCCCTGGTGGTGAAGGTGGAACCGTCGGGGATGTAGAGGTTGGGGATGTCGTGGGTCCGGCCGAAGGGGTTGACGACGCCGGTGGTGGGGTCGGTGCCCTCTTCGGGCGGAGGCTCGGCGCCGGTGTCGAGGCCGCTG
>CBIMJO010000798.1:0-5255 GCA_966244135.1 uncultured Actinocrispum sp.
TGTCGGTGATCGCGGCGGACAGTCCGCCCGCGACGGCTGAACCCGCCAACGCCCACGATCCGACTACAGCGACTGTGCCGGTGCCTGCGGTGGCCAGCGTCAGCCCGACGACGGCGAGCCCGATGCCCAGCCAGGTCAGGAACTTCCGCCAGGTCAGGTGCGACTTCACGGTGACCTGGCTGGCGTAGTGGCCGGGGATCTCGTAGTGCACGACGCCTTCGGGGAGCCGGTCGGAGTCGTTGAGTTCCTGGAACAGCGAGGACGGCGGCACGGTCTGTCCGGATTGGACATCGGCCTTGTAGTGGTGCGGTTTGTCCGGGTTGGTCAGGTTCTTGAGGTACCAGGTGTCGCCGTCCTGGTAGTAGTACAGGTTGAGCGGGATCTCGGGCTGGTAGCCGCCTTCGGCGGAGTACTGGTTGTCCGGGTGGAACACCGCGAGCACGCGGGTGGGTTTGTATTTCTCCAGCTCGCTGAGCTCGGTGCGGCTGGAGACCAGGAACTTGGCCTGTTCGGCCTCTTTGGAGTGTTCGCCTTTGGTGTCCTCCAGGCGTTTGACGAGCCATTTGTCCAGGCCGTTGACCACGGTCTGGTAGGCGGCGTAGGCCTGTTCCCAGTTCCCGGCGGTGATGTGCCCGGCGAGTTCCGGTCCGGCGCCGGTTGTGCTGGTGGTGAAGCCGCTTCTGCTGTCCTGGCCGGTGTACTCGTTGGTGGTGTGCGAGCCGAAGCGGGAGTAGGTGGTCTCGGTCGCGCTTTTGGTCTCTTCGGACAGCGCGGTGTAGAAGGCCGCAGCGTGGCCCGCGGCGGAGTTCTGCAGGGCGGCTTGCGGCGTGTTGGGTGGCAGCTGCGGCCGCAGTTTGATCATGTCCTCGGACAGGGCGCGCCAGGCCTCGTAGACCGGTTTGCCGATCGCGCCCGCGGTCGCCGCCTCGGCGCGGACCTTCATCATGGCCATCTCGTACTGGTCGAGCTGGGCGTTGTAGGTGGCGCCGTTCGCGCGTTGCTCGTTGAGGCCGCTGACCGCCATGGCGTTGGAGGCGACGGCTTTGCTTTCCGGGGTGTCGAACCCGGCTTGCTGCGGGTAGCCGTTGCGGATGGAGAAGTCGTAGGCCTTCTCGCCGCCGACCGCCGCGCCGACCACGCGGATGCGGTGGTTGCGGTCGCGTTCGGGCATGCCGCCGAGGTCGCCGGTCGGGGTGGTGAGCTGGTCGTAGAGCCGCAGGTCGGCTTTGCCGTCACCGTCGAGGTCGAATCCGACGGACACCGGTGTTGTCTCCACGACCTGGCAGCGCAGGACGCCGCTGGCGGCGATCTCCACGCCGACACCGCCGTACGTGGTGTCGCCGAACAGTGGTGAGAGGCCGAGCAGGGCTTTGTCGGAGCTGCGCCATTGCAGGGTGAGCCGGAACCGGTCCTCGTAGGCGCCGAGTTTGACGTCGTTGTAGATGATCCCGCCGGCCAGCCCGGCCTCGGCGACGTGCCCGATCTTGCCTTGGGCGCCGGCGGCGTTCACGGCGATGTCGATGCCGCCGAAGTTCACGCTGTAGGCGGGTGGCTGGCCCGGTTTGGGTGGGGCGATGGTGAGCCATTGGGTGTCGACGGGGAAGACCAGGGAGATGCGGGTGGGGCGGTCGCCGTCGGTGACCTCGCGGACGATTGGCGCGAGTTCCTGTGTGGTGGCGGGTGGTTTGAGGTCGCTGCTGGCGTTGAGCAGCTCGTCGCCGGCGGTGGTGCGGATGTTCAGCCGGACCCGGGCGGGGTTGGCGGGTGGCGGGTCGCCGGGTTTGTGCTTGGTCTCGGGGCCCAGGCGCAGCACGAGTTCTTTGTGCTGGTCGCCGTCGCCGTCGAGCGGGAGCTCCATCGTGCTCCAGTCGCCCAGCAGGGATTTGGCCTCCGGGTTGGTGCCGGGCCGGTCTTCGGGCACCGACTCGCCGATGTCCCCCGCTTTGGCGTGCGGGTCGTGGACGGTGGCGGAGCTGGCCATGCCGCCGCCTTGGCTGAGGGTCGCGCTCAGGCCGTGCCGCCGGGCGCCGTTCGTGGCTTCGGGGGTGTCCTGGATGTGCAGGAACGAGGACGCGTCGCCGTAGAGGTCGAGCAGCATCGAGGTCTGGCCCTGGAACCGGATGCGGGGTGAGAGGGTCTTGGCGCCGACGCTGATCGTGGTGACCCAGTCGTTGCCGGTGGTTCCTGGGCCGTCGAACGGGTGCGGGCCTTCGTAGTGGATGGTGACCATCAGCGTGTCGGGCTGTGTGCCGCGGGCGAGCGTGATCACGAAGGGGTCGGTTCCCCACACCACTTTGATCGGCGGCGGCAGGACATCCCCGGTGGCCACCGCCCCGGCCGTCTCGGGCTCGCGTGCGACACCCAACACCCCGGCGACCAGCCGGCTGGTGGCGGCGTTGCCACCCGTGCGCTGGAGGTAGAGCAGGCGTTCCGTGGCCGCGTCCGCGCGCACTGGTGCCGACGGGTCGGCGACCGGCTCCGGCCCGTCCTCGACTCGCTGCTCCTGGCTGCGCTCCACAACTCCAGTCGACCGGTCCAGAGCCGTCAGGGCCACTCACAACACCCCGCCACGCACCTTGTGCCCGAGATGCCGCCCTTTCGGGCAGTCATCCCGGCCGGGGTTCCGGCGGATAGCCGGATGACGGGTGGCCCGGTTAGCCGTCGTTCGTTCAGCCCCAGGCGATGGCTTGGCCGCACAGCACGGTCGGTCAGGATTTCGCGGGGAGGAACTGGGGGATGGCGGTGAGGCTGGCGCGGATGGCGCCGAAGCCGTGGTCGAGCATGGTGTGTTCGTAGCGTTCGACAGCCGGTAACAGGTCCGCGGGGGTGTGCACTGTGGACAGTTCGCGGGTGAGGGTTGCGGCGTCGAGGAAGGCGGTGTTGGCGCCGAGGCCGCCGCTGGGTGGCATGACGTGGATGGCGTCGCCGAGGAGGGTGATGGGGTGGGTGCCCCAGTGCTGGATGGGTTCGGCGTAGCGCAGGCGGCCGAGGTTGGCGACCGTGTCGGCGTGTTCGACGAGGTCGGTGAGCAGGGGGTGCCAGCCGTCGATGAGGTCGAGGACGGTCATGCGGGGGTCGGTGGTGGCGTGCAGGTGGGGTGGCAGGCCGAGGACCCAGCGGACATAGCTGGTGGTGTCCGGGAGGTCGACGTCCGGGGCGAGGTCGGCGGCCGCTTGGCGGGGTGGACGGCGGAACCGCATCAGGCCGAGCATCATCGTGGCGGTCTCGCCGCGCACGATGGTGCCGAAACCGGGGACGAGGCTCTCGAAGCGGGAGTCCAGCGTGGTGCGGCCCAGTACGCCGCCGAACCCGGCCTCGCCCAGCGAGGCGTGCGGCAGCAGCTGGCGGCGGACGGCGGAGTTGACGCCGTCCGCGCCGACGAGCAGGTCCGCGGTGGTGGTGGAGCCGTCGGTGAACGAGGCGCGGACGGTCCCGTCGGCCAGTTCGGTGTAGTGCGACAGGTCCCGGCCGAACTCGACGATCTTGTCCAGCCCGCCGAGCAGCACCTGCCGTAGCACCCGGCGGTCGGTGGCGATGCCGCCGTGCATCGGCTCCAGCTCGCCGACCGGGTTGAGCTGTGTGTCCACGATCCGGCGCGACCCGTCCAGCGAACCGGTGGTGGCGTGCAGCAGCGGATGCAGCCGGGACGGCAGGCATTCCAGCAGGCTGTCCAGGCCGGTGCCGCCGAGGCCGATGCGGAACCCCTGGTAGCGGCTGTCGACCGCGGGGTCTCGTTCGCAGACCCGCACGTCGATCCCGGCCTGCAGCAGTCCCTGCGCCAGACACAGCCCGCCCACGCCGGCACCGATGATCACTACTCGCATGACTCCCCCAGAAAGACTTGAACACCGCTCAATTGAACACCGCTCAAGTTACCTGGTCGGTGTTCAAGTGGCAAGATGAGCCCCTGCAACAGCCACAGGAGGGTCGATGCCGCTGCGCCAGGCGGACGTGCTGGAGGCCGCAGTAGCTCTGCTGGAGGAGGTCGGTCTCGACGACCTGACCACCCGCAAGCTCGCCGACCGGCTGGGTGTCCGGGTCGGCGCCCTGTACTGGCACTACCCGAGCAAGCAAGCATTGCTGGACGCGATCGCCGAGCAGATCCTGACCAGCCTCGACATCCCCGCCGATGGCGATTGGGAGACCAGGCTGCGGGCATTCGCGCACGAGCTGCGCCGCGGGATGCTGGCCCGCCGGGACGGCGCCCGGCTGGTGAGCACGATGAACGAGATCTCCCCCGCGATGATCGGGGGGTTCACCTCGATGGTGCACATGCTGTGCGCTGCCGGCGCGACCCCTGATGGCGCGGCGGCTGGCGTGGACGTGGTGACCAGCTACGTCAACGGCTACACGCTCGAGGAGCAGGCCCGCAAGGTGGGGCGGGTGCCCGCGGAGTTGCTGGACCGGGGGTTCGCGGCCGAGCTGGACATCGTGATCAGCGGGATCCAGGTGCGCCTGTTCGGTCCGTGAGGTGTGGTCGCAGCGTGTGGCGGGCCTCCGTAGTGTCGAGATCGGCTGAACCGCGTGTGCGCCACCAGGACGGATCCTGGTGGCGCCAGCGGGACATCGGGCGGTCAGTACCGGACGGCCGCGTGCTTCGGCAGCAGGAACCCGATCAGGAAGGTGCCGATCAGCAGCCCCGCCGTGGTCAGTGCCGCGATCCCGGCCGCGTGCAGGGAGTTGAGCACCGTCGGGCCGAGCAGTCCGAAGAAGACGGTCCCGATCACCGCCACACCAAGGGAAATGCCCAGCTGCTGGACGGCCTGCAGGATGCCGGTGGCCGAGCCGACCTCGCGGTCGGCGACCTCGCCCAGGATGATGTCGAACATCGGGGTGAAGATCATGCCCATGCCGATTCCGCCGATCAGGTTGGGCAGCAGGAAGTGCAGGCTGCCGATGTGCTCACCGGCGAGCTGGAACACCGCGTAGAAGCCGAGCACGCCCAGGGTCATGCCGGCCAGGCCGATGTGCAGCAGGGTGCGGCCGAGGCGGGCCATCAGGGCGCCGCTGATCGTGGTGCCGACGATCGCGCCCAAGGCCCACGGCGCCATGGTCAGGCTGGCGTGCAGCGGCGTGTAGCCGAGGCCGATCTGCAGGAACAGGCCGACGGTGAGCATCAGGCCGCCCATGCCGGCGGTGAACGCGATGGCGAACAGCACGCCCGCGGCGAACGACCGCTTGCGGAACACGCCCGGCTCGATCAGCGAGGTGCGGCCGTTCCGGGCCCGCCGGACCTGGTGGACGGCGAACGCGGC
>CBIMJO010000799.1:0-5251 GCA_966244135.1 uncultured Actinocrispum sp.
ATGTATCGGGCCAAGTGGTCTGGAAGTGCGCCTTTTTCGTGTATCCCGTAACGCGCACCCATCCTTGGTCCTCTCGGCGCTGGAGCGGGCGCCGATTGGCAGCCTTGCGGGGCTTCACTCGAAATGCCTAATTTGAGGGTGTATCTCCGCAAGATTCTCTGGCTCTTCATCCTTGCGCGGACATGCGGCCCGGGGCGAGCCGGTAGTTCGCGCCTATTCGAATCAGTTCGAGGAGGATATGTGAACCAGCGTTCCCTGCTATTCCGGACCGTCTTGACGGTGGCTGGGGCGGCCGCCGCGGTCCTGGTGTCGCCGGCGGTCTCGTCGGCGGCACCCGCGGTGACCGGAGCGACCCAGTCACCGCAGGTGAGCCAGCTCAGCCAGGCGCAGGCCGAGCGGTACTGGACCCCGGAGCGGATGCGAGCGGCCCGGCCGGTGGCCCAGGATGTGCCCAAGATCTTCCAGCCGGACAACGCAAACCCCGTTCTCACGCCGGGTGGTGACGTGTTCGGCAACGCGCAGGTCGCGCGGCCCTACACCACGGCCGACTTCAAGTCCCGGGTGACCGGCAAGATCTTCTTCACCAACCCGCGCGACGGCCTCAACTACGTCTGCTCCGGCTCGGTCATCAACTCGTCCGGCAAGAGCGTCGTGGCCAGCGCCGCGCACTGCGTGTTCCAGGGCGGCCCCGGCCAGCAGCTGTGGAGCCAGAACCTGGTCTTCGTGCCGTCGTACGACAACAACGCGCGCCCGCTGGGCACGTGGAACGCGGCGACGTTCTGGATCCCGACCACGTACTTCAACCACGGCAACGACGGTGTCGTGCACGAGGACGACGTCTCGGCGATCGCCATCGCCGCGCAGGGCGCGAACCGGATCACCAACGTGGTCGGCGGCCTGGGCTGGGTGCCGAACAACACCGGCACGATCAACGGGTTCGTCACGCACGGCTACCCGCAGGAGCGCTACGGCGGCCAGAACCAGCTGCGCTGCATCGGCAACGGCCGCGACGCGGGTGGCTTCAACGGTGACACCTACCTGTTCACCAACAACTGCGTGGCCTTCGGCGGCTGGAGCGGCGGCCCGGTGATCAACGCGAGCAACCAGCTGCTCGCCGTGGTCTCCGGCAGTGACCGCAGCACCAACACGTTCTACGCGCGGGCCGCGTCGAACACCTGGATCCCGGTGCTCAACGCCGCACAGGCGGCGGGTTTCTGACCGGGCCCCACTGAGTCATCCCGGGCCGGACGCGACCACAGCACGCGTCCGGCCCGGGATCTCCCGTGCCAACCGGTACGCTCGTAGTGAGGGATCGACCGGTGCGGGAAGGGTGTGGCGGATCGTGCTGCGGCTGGGCCGGCGGGAGTTCGGCGACGACGACCTGCTGACCATGGCCATCGTGAACCGAACACCCGATTCCTTTTACGACAAAGGCGCCACCTGGGATGAGCGGGCCGCCTACGAACGGGTCCGCCAGGTGGTCGCCGAAGGCGCGGAGATCGTCGATATCGGCGGTGTGAAAGCAGCCCCGGGCGAGCAGGTCGATACCGGTGAGGAAATTCGCCGGGTGGTCGATTTCGTGGCGAACCTCCGGGCGGAGTTTCCGGATCTGATCCTCAGCGTGGACACCTGGCGGTCCGAAGTGGCCCGCGAGGTCTGCCAGGCCGGGGCGGATCTGATCAACGATTCCTGGGGCGGGTTCGACCCCAAGCTGGCCGAGGTGGCGGCGGAATTCGACGCGGGCCTGGTGTGCTCGCACGCGGGTGGTCTGGACCCTCGAACGCGCCCGCACCGGGTGTATTACGCCGATGTCGTCCAGGATGTTCTGGACAAGACCACCGCGCTGGCTTCGCGGGCATTGGCGGCAGGGGTGGACCAATCGCGGATCCTGATCGACCCCACCCACGACTTCGGCAAGAACACCTGGCACTCGCTGGAGTTGACGCGACGGCTGCCGGAGCTGGTCGACACCGGGTGGCCGGTGCTGGTTTCGTTGTCCAACAAGGACTTTGTCGGGGAGACCCTGGATTTGCCGGTGGGGGAGCGGGTGACCGGCACGCTCGCCACCACCGCGGTGTCCGCTTGGCTGGGGGCGCGGGTTTTTCGGGTGCACCAGGTGATTGAGACCCGTCAGGTGCTCGACATGGTCGCCACCATTCAGGGTCGGCGGGCTCCTTCTCGGACCGTGCGGGGGCTCGCATGATCGTGGCTGCTGCGGTGTGTCCGCATCCTCCAGTGTTGGTTCGTTCGCTGAGTGGGCAGCAGGATGTCGTCGGGGATCTTCGAGCGGCTTGCTTGGGCGCTGTGGATTCGCTGATGGCTTGCGCGCCTTCCCGGATCGTTGTGGTCGGAGGCGCTCCTGATGCTCATGTGCCTGCTTCGGGTGCGTTGAATGTGCGTGGGTATGGGACTTTTGGGACTAGGACCTCGGTTGAGCCGCTGCCGTTGAGCCTTGGTGTTGGTCAGACTCTGCTGGCGCGGTGGTCGGGGCCGGTGTCCTATATGGCCGTGCCGCGGGGGGCTTCGCTCGCGGAGTGTTCGGCTTTGGGGCGCTCGCTGGCTTCTTCCTCGTCTTCGGATGCTTTGCTGGTGATGGCGGATGGGACCGCTACGCGGACTCTCAAGGCTCCGGGATACCTGGATTCGCGGGCGCATGCCTTTGATGCCGGGGTGGTTCAGGCTTTGGCCGACGGGGATTCGGCTGCGTTGCTGGACATTGATGCTGAGCTGGCCGACGAGTTGCTGATGCAGGGGCGGGCGGCGTTGCAGGTGCTCGGGGCCGCTGTGCCTTCGGTGCGTTCGGCTGAGGTTCGCCTCCAGGAGGACCCCTTTGGCGTGCTGTACTTTGTGGCGTTCTGGTTGGCCGGTGAGGAGTCCTGATGACTGGTGCGCGCAAGGTCGCTTTGGTCGCGGGGGTTGTGCGGTTGGCTTCCGGCGTTTCGTTCCTGGTGGCTCCTGAGAAGGCGAGTCAGGCTTGGGGCGGGTCGGGGGATCCTGGGGCGAGTGAGAGTCTTTTGTTGCGGTCCATGGGGTATCGGGATGCTTTGATCGGCGGGCTTTTGGTTGGCTCTGTCTTGCGGGGGCGTGCTGTTGGTGGGTGGCTTCTTGCCTCCGCAGGTGCTGATGCCGCTGATCTCGTTGGGGGGCTTGCGAATCATTCGCGGATGAGTTCGGCGCAGCGGGTTCGGGGGATTGGTGGGGCTGCTGTCGGGATCGCTGTTGGGGTTGTGGGGGCTTTTGCTGCTTGGCGTTCTCGCTAGGCGTTCGTGGCTTGGGTGTGCGTGATCAGCCCGAGCCTTGGTGTGCGTGCAAGATCGGGCTTAGCCCTCGGTCAGCGTGAAAGAGCGCTCGCCGCGCGGCAGCGCCACCCAGAGGGGGAGAGGGCACGAAGGCGGGGTCTGTTGCGCTTCGCGACGTAGCCTGGCTCACCGGGCTGGATGTGTTGGTGGGCTTTGGTTTTGGTGTTGGTTTTGGTGTATGGGACCGGCCCGGCGGTCAGGCCGCCGGGCCGGAGGATGGGTGTTCGTGTGGGTGTGGGTCAGTGGGCGTTTCGGGCTGCGTCGAGGATGGTGTTGGCGACGAGTTTGGGTTCGGAGACGAGGACCGCGTGGGAGGCGCCGGGGACTTCGGTCGTCCTGGAGTGGGCGCGCTGGGACATGAAGCGTTCGGCGGCCGGGGGGATGTTCTTGTCGCCGGTGGGGATGATGCTCCAGGAGGGGATCGTCTTCCAGGCCGCCGCCTTGCTGGGCTCGCCCAGGGCGGACTTGGCGATCGGGCGCTGGGTGGCGGCCATCAGCCTGCCCTCGGACTGGGGGACGTCCGCGGCGAACTGCTTCCAGAACAGGTCCTGCTTCACATACAGATCCGTCTCGCCGCCGGGCAGCGGCACCTCCTGGATCGTCTGGCCGAGGGTGCTGCCGGGGAACTTGCCCGTCAGCTCCAGCGCGGACTCGCCGACCTCCGGGATGAACGCGGCCACGTAGACGAGGGCCTTCACGTGGCCTTCCTCGCCCGCCGCGGCGTTGGTGGCGACCTGGCCACCGTACGAGTGTCCGACCAGGACGACCGGGCCCGGCACACTGTCCACAAGCGCCTTGATGTAGGCGGCGTCGGAGGCCACGCCTCGCAACGGGTTGGCCGGCGCGATGACGTCGTAGCCACGCTGGCGCAGCCGCTCGATCACGCCGTTCCAGCTCGAACCATCCGCGAACGCCCCGTGGACCAGGACGATCGTGGGCTTGGCCGTCGGGTGGCGGTCGGCGTCAGCGGCCGAGGACGCGACACCCACGGCCCCGAACAGGGCCACAGCGGCGGTGATCGCCACGGCGCGGGCGAGGTGCGTGCGGATCTTCATAGAATCAGTCTGAGTAGCGCGAGTGGACTAACAGTGATCTTTTAGTGCGGTCGGGAGGAGGTCGCGTGCAGCAGGCCCCGGTCGTGCGGTTCGGCGTACTCGGCCCGGTCCGCGCCTGGCGGGCCGGCGAGGAGCTGGCCCCCGGCCCCCGCCAGCAGCGGCTGATCCTGGCGATCCTGCTGGCCAGGACCGGAAACTGGGTCAGCATGGACGAGCTGATCCACCTGCTCTGGGCCGAGGACGTGCCGCCGAGCGCGGTCAACGTCATCCACCGGCACGTCGGCCAGCTCCGCCGCCTGCTCCAGCCCACGCTGCCCGCGCGTGCTGCGGGGTGCTGGCTGATCCGGGAAGGCGCCGGGTACCGGTTGAAGGTGACCGCCGGGTCGGCCGACCTGCTGGAGTTCCGCGAACGCGTCCACCAGGCCGCCGACCAGGACGACGCCGACGCGGTCGCCACCTATGGAAAGGCGTTCGAACTGTGGCGCGGCCCGTGCGCCGACGGCCTGGGCCCCAGTCCGGTGTTCACCGCGGTCGACAATGAGGTGGTCGCCGCCGCCAACGACATGGCCAAGGTCGCGTTGCGCTGCGGCCGCGGCCCGGACGTCCTGCCGGTTCTCCGCCGGATCGTGCTGTCGGACCCGTTGAACGAGCGTCTGCACGCCCGGCTGATGATGGTGCTGGCCGCGACCGGGCACCAGGCGGAGGCGTTGAACGCCTACCAGGCCATCACCGAGCGCCTGGCCGAGGACCTGGGCATCGATCCCGGGCCTGACCTGCGGTCCGCGCACGCTCAAGTACTGCGGCAGGACCACGAGGGCGCCGAGCCACGGGCGAGCCTGCCTGTCGTCCGACCCGCGCAGCTGCCGCTGGACCTGCCCAGCTTCGGCGGCCGGCAGG
>CBIMJO010000800.1:0-5236 GCA_966244135.1 uncultured Actinocrispum sp.
CCTGCGCGACGATCAGCACGCCGAGCACCAGCAGCCCCAGCAGGATCTCCACGACCGGGAACGTCCCGGCCCGGTCCTGGTCCGCGGACACCCGGCCGGCCTCGGCCTCGTACAGCGACTGCGCCGCGGGCAGCAACTTGGTGCTCATCAACGTGGACGCCTCACGCTGGTATGCCACACCCAGCGGCAGGCCCTGCCGGTTGTTCGCGCGCGCGGTCTCGACCAGTCCGGTGTACACCGGCAACTGGCCCGCCAGCGTCGCCAGCGGGCTGCCGGTGGCCGTCACGTCCGCGGTGTCCCGCGCGGCGATCGCCACCGCCAGCGAGTTGCTGGCCTGCGCGATGTCCTGCTCGTAGCGGGCCCGGACCGCGGCCGGCTCCAGCCCGCCGGACAGGAACGCTCCAGTGGCCGTGGCGTCCGCGTCCGACAACGACCGGTAGATCTCCTGCGCAGCCTCGCTCAGCGGCCCGCTGCGCGCGGAGAGATCATCGAGGGCCTGCACCCGCCCCTGCACGCTGATCGCGCCGAACACGCCCGCCGCGAGCCCCACGACGACCACGAGCAGCGCCAGCGTGCCGAGCACCCCTGGTGTCGTCCTGGCCAGCGACCTGAACTGGCGTAACGGCCGCACGGCCGTGCTGTCCTGAGTGGTGATGGTCATCCCCGGTCACCCGCTGCCATACCGCAGTCCCACCCCTCACTACGCCGGTCTCCCCATAGCCGGTGATGATCCCCACACTAACCTGACTCATGACCGCCCGAGGAGTCTTCGGACCGGCGGCTGTGGACAACTCGATTGCGTCTCCATAACAACACGGACACCCCGAGGACCGGTCCCGGAACGATCCGTGTTGTTGGTCCTCGCTCCGCTCGGACGGGCTTGGCCGCCGGAAGCCGGTCATTTCCGGCCCGCACCACGCGGCCGGCCTCGCGACACCAGCCCGGGTCCCCTTCCAGCGCCGGCGAGGCCGGGCGTGTTGCGAGCCGGAAATGACCGGCGCGGCCAAGCCGGTTGCCCGATTACTTGACTGACGCCTATCTCGGTACTGGAATGCGGAAATGGACAGCGTTGTCGGGGACGTGACGTGGCGGAAGGCGGCCTGGCGGCTCGTGCCGTACCTGGGGCTGCTGTACTTCGTGAACTACCTGGACCGGGTCAACATCGGGTTCGCCGGGCCGAACGGGATGTCCAAGGAGCTCGGGCTGACCGCGACGGCGTTCGGGGTCGCGTCGGGCGTGTTCTTCGTCGGGTACCTGATCCTGGAGGTGCCCAGCAACCTGGCGCTGCACCGGTTCGGCGCTCGGCGGTGGATCGCCCGGATCATGATCAGCTGGGGGATCGTGGCCACCGCGGTCGCGTTCGTGCCCAACCCGACGGTGCTGGTCATCCTGCGGTTCCTGCTGGGCGTGGCCGAGGCCGGGTTCTTCCCCGGGGTCATCCTGTACCTGACGTACTGGTTCCCGGCCGCGCACCGGGCCCGGATGGTCGCCTGGTTCATGGTCGCCATCCCGGTGTCCACCGCGGTCGGCTCGACCGTGTCCAGCCTGCTGATCAAGGGCGGCGAGGGCGTGTTCGGGCTGTCCGGCTGGCGGTTCATGTTCCTCGTCGAGGGCATCCCGGCGATCCTGCTCGCGTTCGTCACCTGGTTCTACCTCACCGACCGGCCCGCCGACGCGAAGTGGTTGACACCAGAGGAAAGCAGGTGGATGCAGGACCAGCTGGACCGTGAACGCGCCCAGACCGAGCAGGAGCACCGCTGGACGTTGCGGAAAGCCCTGACGCACGGGCGGATCATCGGCCTGGCGTTCGTCTACTTCGGAAACGTCTACGGCCTGTACGCGCTGAGTTTCTTCCTGCCCACCATCATCGCCGACTTCCAGCACGACTTCGGCACCACGTTCTCCATCGTCGAACGCGGCCTGATCACCGCGATCCCTTACGCGGCAGGGGCGATCGCGATGGTCTTCTGGGCGCGGCACGGTGACCGGACGGGCGAACGGGTCTGGCACGTGGCCGGGCCGATGATCCTCGGCGGCATCACCATCCCGGTCGCGTTGTACCTCGGCAGCCCGTTCGCGGTGATGGTCGCGGTCACCATCACCGGGATCTGCATCTGCTGTGCGCTGCCGACGTTCTGGGCGCTGCCGTCGACGTTCCTCGCCGGGACCGCGGCGGCGGGCGGCATCGCGCTGATCAACTCCATCGGCAACGTCAGCGGGTTCGCCGCGCCCTACATCACCGGCGGCCTGAAGGACCTGACGAGCACCGACCGCGCCGGGTTGTGGGTGGTCGGTGCGTGCATGGTCGCGGGCGCACTACTGGCGTTGGTCCTTAAGGCGGCACCGCGGAAAGACACGACTTCCGGCGCCTTGACAGTGGACTTGGACGGCAGCAAGGGTTCGGACTGACATGTCAGTGCCGTTCTCCTGGGGAGTTGCCCGTGCGGCGTGTAGTGACCATGCTGGCCGCGGTTGTGGTGGCCCTGCCGTTGGCTTCGGCCACGGCGTTCGCCGCACCTGCGCAAGGACCTGTTTTCGTTGACGGACAAGCGCAACCGGTGTTCGACCCGACCGACATCGTGCGCGACAACCTGTGGGTGACCGCGCCGGTCGACAGCGACCGGGACGGCAAGGACGACCTCGTGCACGTCGAGGTGGTCCGGCCGCGCGCGACCGAGCAGGGACTCAAGGTTCCCGTTGTCTACCAAGCGAGTCCGTACTACGCGGGCGGCAACGACGTGCCGAACCACGATGTGGACGTCGAGCTGAACGTGCCGACGAGGGGCCACGGCGGCCACCACGGCGCGGACGAACGGCTTGCCGCGGCGGTCGGCCCGAACCCGCAGATCACCTGGCGCTACGAGTCGTACTTCATCGCCCGCGGGTTCGCTGTGGTGTATGGGGAATCGCTCGGCACCGGCCAGTCCACCGGCTGCCCGACCTCCGGCGGCCGCAACGAGACCATCGGCGCGAAGTCCGTTGTGGACTGGCTGAACGGCCGGGCCCGCGGGCAGGACGCCGCCGGCGCGCCGCTCCCGGCCAAGTGGTCCAGTGGCAAGGTAGGCATGATGGGCGTGTCCTACAACGGAACCCTGCCCAACGCGGTCGCCACGACGGGTGTGCGCGGCTTGGAGGCGATCGTGCCGATCGCCGCGATCTCCAGCTGGTACGACTACTACCGCGCGGACGGCGCCGTCGTCGCGCCCGGCACGTTCCAGGGCGAAGACGCCGACGTGCTCGCCGAGTACGTGTACACCCGGGCGGACCAGGAGATCTGCAAGCCGATCATCGACGAGATCGAGAAGCAGCAGGACCGCGTCACCGGTGACTACAGCGCGTTCTGGAACGAGCGGAACTACCTCAAGGACGTCGGCAACGTCCGCGCCGCGGTCCTCGAGGTGCACGGCCTGAACGACTGGAACGTCAAGGACACCCACGCCAACCAGTGGTACGAGGCGATCAAGGGCGTCGGTGTGCCGCACAAGATCTGGTGGCACCAGGCCGGTCACGCCGACCCGTACAACCTCCGCAAGGACGAGTGGCTGGTCGCGCTGAACCGCTGGTTCACCCGGTTCCTGTACGGCGTGCGCAACGGCGTCGAGAAGGAGCCGCACGCGACCATCCAGCGCGAGGACATGTCCTGGGTCGACGAGGCCGAGTGGCCGACGCCCGGCACCTCGCCCGCGTCGCTGTTCCCCGGCGCGGGTGGCAGCGCCCGCGGTTCGCTGACCCAGTCGCAGACCCACCGGCCGACTATCGAGTCGCTCACCGACGACGCCTCGAAGCACGCCGAGACCCTCGCGGACGCGCCCAGCTCACCGAACCGGCTGGCGTACACGACCGGCGTGACCAAGACGCCTGTGCGGCTGAGCGGCAAGGCCACGGTGGACCTGCGGGTGTCGTTCACCCGCCCGGCCGCCAACGTGACCGCGCTGCTGGTCGACCGTGGCCCGGACGGCAAGAGCAAGATCGTCACCCGCGGCTGGACCGACCCGCAGAACCGGATCAGCCCGTGGATCACCACACCGGTGACACCAGGCCGCAAGTACCCGGTCGAGGTCGGCTTCGAGCCCAAGGACTACGTGTTCGCGGCCGGCCACACCATCGAGTTCGTGCTGCTGTCGAGTGACTTCGACTACACCCTGCGGCCCCAGCCGGGTGCCGGGATCTCCCTGGATCTGTCCCGTACCGAGGTCCACCTGCCCATCGTGGGTGGTCAGAAGGCCCTTCGGGCGGCTCTGTAGATCGAGTGGATCACAGCCAGTCCCTATGCGGTCCTCAGCTGATCCACAGCTGAGGACCGCATTCTGGTTCTTGAGGGGCTTTATCGAGGCTAGGGAGGGACGCCATGCTGCGCGACGAGGTGATCACCTGGGACACGGCCAGCCGTCAGGGCGGCCGACGGTTCAATGCCGACGCGGTCGGCGCCGCCCGGGACGGCGACGGGATGGTCTTCGCCCTCGCCGACGGCATCGGGGACAGCATGTGGGCCGCCGAGGCCGCCCGCGTGGCCTCCGACGTCGCCGTGCGGACCCCGCAACTGGCCGGCCCGGTCGAGGCCATCCTCGCCGCCCAGCGGGCCCTGCACTCCATGCACACCGGCGGCGACTGCGTCATGGTCGTGGCGATGGGCGACCAGATCGCGTGGGTCGGCGACGTCCGCGCCTACGGCTGGGACGGCGCCCAGCTGGTCCAGCTCACCTCCGACCAGACCCTCGCCGAGTACTTCCGCTCGCACGACGCCATCCCCACACCCCGGATGGAACATGTCGTGACGAACTCGCTGCGCAACACCCGGCCGGACCAGATCGGCCTGGTGACCGCCCGCAACTGCACCAGCATCCTGCTCACCAGCGACGGCGTGCACAAAACCCTGTCGCCGGACCTGATCGAGGGCATCCTCGCCGAGACCGGCACCTCCGCGCTGACCCGGGTGTCCACATTGGTCGAAACCGCGATCGTCATGGGCGCCACGGACAACTCGACGGCACTGCTGGTGATGAACCGCCCCTAGCGCTCGCCGAGTAGCGTGCTCACTTCCTCTCGGATGCGCACACGGATACGACCCTGGACCAAGGAAATCCTGCTCGGGACATCGCGCAGCAACGGCCTCAGGTCCTGATCCAGTTGGCCCAGCACAATCTTGGCGGTCATGAACTCGGTGATCTTGTCTTCGGCGGTGGTACGTCGCTGGGTGAGCCGCTCGATGACGGTGATGACAGTGTCCGGCTCAAGC
>CBIMJO010000801.1:0-5232 GCA_966244135.1 uncultured Actinocrispum sp.
CGGGATGTACGCCTCGGGCTGGTAGTAGTCGTAGTAGCTGACGAAGTACTCCACCGCGTTGTTCGGGAAGAACTCCCGCAGCTCGTTGGCCAGCTGCGCGGCCAGCGTCTTGTTCGGCGCGAGGACCAGCGTCGGCCGCTGGACCTTCTCGATCAGCCACGCCGTCGTCGCCGACTTGCCGGTACCGGTCGCGCCCAGCAGCACGACGTCCTTCTCCCCGGCGTTGATCCGGCGCTCCAGCTCCGCGATGGCCGCGGGCTGGTCGCCGGCAGGCTGGTACTCGCTGACGACCTTGAACTTGCCGTCGGCGCGCGGGATCTCGCTCACCGGCCGAAACTCGGAGTGGGCGATCACTGGATGCTCTGTCGCGAATGCCACGACAAAGACTGTACGACGACCCACCGACAGTTTTGGTTCGCGGGACGTTTCACCTGGTCAGTACGCTCGACCCATGGCTTGCGAGCGGTGCGGGGGGACGGTGGCGCCGGATGGCAGGTGCTGGGACTTGCGGGCACGCGCAACAAGCGTTCCGGTCGCGGCTGGAGATCGTGACGGACAGCGGCGCGGCGGTCAGCGACCCGGGCCTGCGGCGCGGAGTGAACGCCGACGCGATGGCCCTGACCAGCGCCGGACCGTGGACGATCGCCGTCGTTTGCGACGGGGTGTCGATGTCGCCGCGACCGGAACGAGCCGCCCAGGTGGCGACCGACACAGCTGCGGCCACCCTCGTTAGCCGCCTACCGGCTGAACTCCCCGAAGACGCCCTGCACGCCGCCGCGGCGGCAGCGGGAAAGGCGGTGGCCGCCCTCGCCACGTCGACGCAAGCCGCGCCCGCGTGCACTTACGTCGCGGGAGTCGTTGGGCCGCAAGGGATCTGGGTGAGCTGGATCGGGGACAGCCGCGCGTACCGGCTGCCGGACGACGGTACCGGCATGGCGATGACCGAGGACGACACCGGCGCCGAGGACGCCCGGTGATCCCCGTCAGTGCGCGGTGAGGGTGCGGACGGAGCGGCTGGTGAGGGCGGCCAGGGTGGCGAGGGCGATCAGGGTGGCGGCACCGATGAGGGTGGGGGTGGTGCCGAGGTGCTGGGAGAGGGGGCCGATGGCCATCTCGCCGATGGGGATGGCCAGGATCGAGCCGATGGCGTCGTAGGAGTACACGCGCGCGAGCTTGTCCTGGGGGATGTTCTGCTGCATGGAGGTGTCCCAGGCGATGCCGAACTGCTCGCTGATCAGGCCGGTCAGGAACATGGCGGCGACCAGGAGGCCGAGCTGGGGCGTGAGGGCGAGGGCGAGCAGCGGCAGGGTCTCGAACAGGATGCAGGCGACGCCGACGAACAGCGGCCGGCGTGGATGCCAGCGGGCGGCGATCAGTGCGCCGATGAAGGCCCCGACGGTCTGCGCGCCGATGACCAGGCCCCAGGCGGGACGGCCGATGGTGGCGTCGGCGACGGTCGGGCCGAGGACCTGGGTCCCGCCGACGATGGCGGCGTTGACCACCATGAACTGCAGCACGACGACCCACACCCATGTGCGTGACCGGAATTCGGCCCAGCCCTCGCGCAACTCCCGCAACGGGTGAGTGCGGGCCGCAGGACCACCCGGAGAGGGCACCCGCACGTAACCCAACGCAGCCAGGGCGAAGGCGACAGCACCCAGCGCGACTGCCCACCCAGGACCGGCGACCCCGGCGACCAACCCGCTGAGGGAAGCGCCGACGGTCATGGCCGTCGTCCCGCCCATCCGCATGATCCCGTTGGCCGGACGCAACAACGAAGCCGGAACGGTCGACGGCAGGATCGACAACGATGCCGGAATCGAAGCCGCAGCAACCGCACCGTTCACCGTGCTCAACACGATCAGCAACGGCACCGAGGCGAACCCGGCCAGTACCGAAAGGGCGATAATCCCCTGCGTGATGGCGGCAGCGACGGCAGACCCCTGCAGTACAACGCCGCGAGGCAGGCGATCGGCGAGCACCCCACCGAAAAGCAGCAGCACAACGGTGGCGATGGACCGTGCCCCGACAACGATGCCCAGGTCGACAACGGATCCGGTCAGGTCCAGAACGGCGAAAGCCAGTGCCACCGGCGCGATGGCGTGCGCCAGGAAGGCCGCGATCCGCGCGGCGAGCAGCCAGCGGAAAGCGACGTGCCGCAGCGGGGACCACAGCGAGGACGGCACGCCCCGAGTCCATCATCGGCCCCGATGATCTTCAACCCGATTACCCTCCAGGCCATGACCGTGGACGAACTCGTCGCGTACTGCTTGACCAAACCCGGTGCCGAGGAGACCTACCCGTGGGGCGACGCGGAGCTCGTGGCCAAGGTCGGCGGCAAGGCGTTCGCGTTCATCGGGCTGGTCGACGGCTCGGTGGGGCTCAAATGCGGCGCGAGCGAGGACGACACCCGGGAGTGGCGCGACCGCTATCCGGAGGACATCTCGGTCAGCCACTACATCGGCCGCTACGGCTGGAACAAGGTGCGGATCGCCGGGAAGGTGCCCGACGACGAGATCACCGAGCTGCTCGACACCTCGTACGACGCGATCGTGTCGAAGCTGCCGAAGTCCAAACGTCCTATCTAATACGAAGAATCTGTCTCGTTGTCCGCTTGCGGGCACGTTGGCGGCACTGCTTTGCTCGGGTCACCCGGACGACAACGGAGCTGCCAATGCGGAAAATCCTTGTCCTCGCCGGGGCCGCCGCCATGGTCCTCGGTCCAGCGCCGCCCGCACAGGCCGCTGGAGACGTCACAGCAACGGTTTCCACCACCAACGGCACGGTTTCCCTGTCCGTGCAACGCCAAGGCAGACCCATCCTGACCGGCGCGATCGGCATCCGCACCGCCACAGCGGATCTGACCACCGGGCTCAGTGAGGTACAGCGGACCACGAGAACAGTCCAGGAAAACTACCGGATGACCACAGGCAAACGCCTGCAACGGTCCGTACAGCATACCGAGACCCGGATCTCCTTCGCGGGCAGCGGAAACGCCCGCTTCGACCTGGTCCTGAGAGTGGCGCCGGACGGGGTCGCCTATCGGTATGAGTTACCCGCACCGGTGGACGTGCTCAGCGAGGCATCGGCGTTCGCCCTACCCGGCAACGACAACGCCTGGCTGCTGCCCTACAACCCGCAGTACGAGAACAAAAGGATCCACACGACCGCCGCGGGTGCGGCCGCCGCCGAGTACGGGAACCCTTCGCTGTTCCAGTCCGGCCAGGATTTCACGCTGATCACCGAGTCCAATGTGGATGGCAGGTACACGGGAAGCTCGCTCAAGCACGCAGGAAATGGCGTTTACCAGGTCCAGCTCAAGGATGCGAAGGCAACGGGAGCCCAGCGGACACCCTGGCGCACGATGATCGTGGGTGACCTGGCGACGGTGACCGAGTCCACGTTGGTCGACGATCTCGCGGATCCGGCCAAGTTCACCGATACGTCGTGGATCCGGCCGGGCAAGGTCGCGTGGTCCTGGCTGTCGGAACACAGCAGCCCCAGTGACTTCAACCGGCAGAAGGCCTACGTGGACTTCGCCGCCCGCAACGGCTGGCCGTATGTCCTGGTCGACGAGGGCTGGAACCCGTCCTGGGTGCCTGAGCTGGCCCGGTATTCACGCGCGAAGGGCGTGGACATCCTGCTGTGGTTCCACTGGACCCGCCTTGACACGCCCGCCGAACGGCAGAACCTGTTGCCGCTGGTCAAGAGCTGGGGCGTGCAGGGGATCAAGGTCGACTTCATGGAGTCGGACTCCCAGGCGCGGTACCAGTTCTACGACGCGCTGCTCGCCGATGCCACGCGGCTCAAGCTGATGGTGAACTTCCACGGCTCGACCATCTCGCACGGCCTGGCCCGGACCTGGCCGAACATCATGTCGATGGAGGCCGTGCACGGCGCCGAACAGCTGCCGCAGCCGGACGGTGACGCCATTCAGCCGTTCACCCGCAACGTGGTCGGCTCGATGGACTACACGCCGGTGTCCCTCGAGGTCGGCCCGAAAGTAACCACGATCGCGCACGAAATCGCGCTACCAGTGGTTTTCGAGTCGGGCTGGACGCATTTCGCCGACAAACCCGAGGCCTACCAGCACTTTCCCGAAGCGCTGAGCTTTCTTGACCAGGTGCCAACAGTGTGGGGCCAGACCGCGCTGGTCGCCGGATCACCCGGTGAGACTGCGGTTTTCGCCAGGAGAAATGGGGAACGATGGTTCCTTGGCGGGATCGCGACCGGCCCGGCACGTACCCTCACGGCGTCGCTGGGCTTCCTCGGCGCGGGCAGCTGGATGGTGGAGACGGTCCGCGACGGGGACGGGCGCACTGATGTCGTGCGGGCGACGTCAGTGCGCTCGGCCGCGGACACGCTTTCGGTGCCAGTGCGAGCCAACGGCGGGTTCGCCGCGATCATCTGCCCGGCCACCCCCGGCCGGACCACCTGCTACCAGCCCATTCCACAGGTTCCCCAGACATCGCTCACGATCACGCCCACGACCCAGGTCACGGCGTTGCCGGGGCGGAGTTTCGAGGTGACCGGCGCGTTCACGAACACCTCCGCGCGCCCGGTGATGGACGTCGAACTGAAGCCCGAAGTGCCTGCAGGCTGGACTTTCACTGGGTCGTCGGTCACCACCAGGGTTCTCCGGCAGAACGATGTCCTCAGTGGACGGTGGACGGTCACCGTCCCCGTGAACGCCCGCCCCGGCAGCTTCGAAATCCCGGTGGCCGCCGAGTACCTGGTGCCGGACTTCCCCAGAGTCCATGTGGCCAAGGCGGTTCCGGGCCGGGTGCCGGTCACCGGCCGCCAGTATGTCAGCGACCTGACCTTCGCGAGCGAGCTGAACGGCTGGGGCCCGGTCGAACGCGACTCCTCGAACGGCGAGTCCGAGGCGGGCGATGGGCGGCCGATCACCGTCGCGGGCCGGACGTTCGCGAAAGGCCTGGGTGTCCACGCGGACTCCACCGTGGACATCGCGCTCGGCGGGACATGCCGGACGTTCAGCGCTTCGGTCGGTGTCGACGACGAGACCACCTCACCGGGGTCCGTCGTGTTCCAGATCGTCGGCGACGACCGGGTGCTCGCTCAGTCGGACGTCTTGCGTACAGGCGGCATACCTGTTGCATACGACGTGGATATCGCTGGTGTGCAAACGCTTTCGCTGCGAGTCGGTGATGGCGGCGACGGCAAGAACTTCGACCACGCCGACTGGGGCGACGCGCAGGTGAGCTGCGACTA
>CBIMJO010000802.1:0-5219 GCA_966244135.1 uncultured Actinocrispum sp.
CGTATCCTGGGGTGGTGTCAAGCGAGATACCGACGGGGGCCGATCTGGCCGAGGCGTTGATGCGCACCACGCACGCGCTGCGGCGGTACGCAGGGCAGCCCTACCAGCAACGTGGGTGGTCGACATCGCGGGTGTTGCTGATGCTCGCGGTCGACGAGGCGGGCTCGGTGCGGATGGGCGAGCTGAAGGACCGGCTCGGGGTCACCGGCCGGTCGATCACGTCCCTTGTGGACGGTCTGGAGGACGAAGGCCTGCTGCGGCGGCGAACCGACCAGGACGATCGCCGGTCCATCCGCCTGGAGATCACCGAGAAGGGCCACGAGCATCTCGGCGAGATCAAGGCGCTGCACGACGCGCACGCCGAACGCACCTTCGCCATCCTCAGCAAGGCCGAGCGCGCCGGCCTGCTGGAGGTTCTGGACAAACTCCGCGAACACGTCGCGGCGGCGGAGAAGGACTGAACGACCGGACTGCCCCGGCGAAGCTCGTGAGCAGGGTGTGGCTTCGCCGGGGCAGCGCCCCCTTGTCGAGGTGACCCAACGATCGGGTCACCGGTGTGGTCGCTACCGCGGAGCACCCATCGCGGGATCGCTGGACTGCTGAGTGCCGTTCTCCATGTGACCGGCGAAACCGCGGCTGAAGTCGGTGGTCGATGCGGTGAGGTCGTACCAGCCCTGGGTGCTTCGGGTGCTGAACCAGTCCTCAGTGGACTGGCCGGGGCTCAGGGTGTACGGCCACGGACCGCTTTGGCGGTTGTTCACGGTCACGGTGATCGTGCAGGCCACGCTGCCAATGTTGGACATCTTGAGGTACACGCGGTCCTCGGCCGGCGCATAGCGGAGGGTGACCTCAGGGTTCGGGTTGCCGTGGGTCGTTGCCGTGACACGGTTTCCGGTGAACTTCCGGACGAACCCGTTGGGGCCGATGATGGTCAGATCATAGGCGCCGGTGGGAGTGCCCGCAGCCCAGTAGTCGGCGACGGTCTTGCCCGCTTCGATGGTATACCGCCAGGGGCCGTCGGTGCGGACCGCGGGACCTGCGTGGACGTAGAAGTGAGCGCCCGCCGTGCCGGTGTTGGCGAAGTCGATCCAGAACCGGTCCGGGGCAACGCGTCCCGATGCCGCGAGGATGTAGGGGAGCGGCCGGGACGGCCGGGTTCCGTTCTCCTGCACCGGGAACGTCTGCGTGCCTGGTGGGGACGGGTAGGTAGGGCGTGGGCCGGAGGTGGGCGCGGGGGTGGGCAACGCCGGGTAGGTTCCAGTGGCAGTGAAATCCAATGTGGACGTCAGGTCGCCGCACACCGCCCGGCGCCACGGGGAGATGTTGGGCTCGGCGACGCCGGTCCAGGTCTCGAGGAAGCGGATCACGGAGGTATGGTCGAACACCTGGGAACACACGTTGCCGCCACGGGCCCACGGGGAGACGACCATCATCGGCACCCGGTGGCCCAAGCCGATCGGGACGCCCTGGTAGATCTCATCGGTGATGGCCACTGTGGACTGACCCTGGTCGGCGTTCACAGGCGGGGCGGGCGGGGCCATGTGGTCGAAGAAGCCGTCGTTCTCGTCATAGTTCAGGAAGACAACGGTTTTGTTCCACACGGCGGGGTTCGAGGCGAGACCGTCCAGAACCTGGCTCACCAGCCGGGCTCCGCTCCCGGGACCGGCGGAGGGATGCTCCGACTGGTCGTACGGCGCCACGATCCAGGACACCGCGGGCAGACGGTTCGACTGGACGTCGGCTTTGAAAGCGCCAGCCAGCCCTCCGGGCCGTTCCCGCCGGAGAGCGCGGTCGTAGAGGCTGCGCTCGGCGGCATTCAACGTCGCCACGCCCTGCGCGAGCTTCGCCAGCAAGTCGTTCTGCTGGGTGGCATTTCCCGCGAGCAGGGCCTCGTAGAACGTCCGGACCTTGACGTGTCCAGTGCGCGACAACGCCTTGCGGGCAACGTCCATGAACGCGACGAAGTACTCCAGGGAGTTGTCTCCGTAGTTGTCCCATTCCTGGTACACGCGCCAGGATTTCCCCGCGGCCTCAAGGCGTTGCGCGTAGGTGGTCCACGTGTAGCCGGTGTGGTTGGGGTTGTCCCAGCCGTCGTTGCCGATCGCGCGTTTGGTGGTGCTGCCCGGTTCGTAGCCGATCTTGCCGGTGAACATGTAGAACCGGTTGGGGTTGGTCGGCCCCATCTCCGAGCAGAAGTACGCGTCACACAAGGTGAACGCGTCCGCCAGCGCGTAGTAGAACGGCAGGGCATCGCGGCGCAGGTAGGTCATGGTACGCATGCCTTTGCTCGGCACCCAGGCGTTCTGCGCACCGGACGCCCAAGCCGCGTGGCCGGAGCCCCAATCGTGTGGCGTGCCTTCCATGAACTGGTCGCTGACCGGGTACGGCAGCAGGTACCCGGCGCCGTTCGGCTGGTAGAACACCGAGCGGCCGTTCACCAGCTTGATCGCGGCCGGGTCGTTGAACCCCCGGACACCGCGCAGGGATCCGTAGTAGTGGTCGAAGGAACGGTTCTCCTGCATCAGGATCACCACGTGCTCGACGGCTTCCAGGCCACCCGCGGGTGCGGCGAGTGCGAACGCCGCCCGCAGGTTCACCGGGAGCAAAGCCAAACCTGCCGCCGCCAGCAGGTCGCGTCGCCTCATCGTCAGCTACCTCCGGAGAGTTGGGTCGCACCGATCTCGGCGGCCGAGGTCCAGGGACCGGAGTCGCCCGCCTCGGACAAAGCGCGCAGCCGCAGGTACCGCCCGGTCTTGGCGGGGAATTGGACGCGTTTCTCGGCAATGGTGTCGGCCCATTCCCCGGAAGCGACCGCAGCGCCCCAAGAAGTGCCGTCGGCCGACACATAGACCTCGTATCGCCCGATCCGCCCGTTCGTCCCGCCATCCTGCCGGGGCAGGTAGCTCAACCCGTTGACCGCGTAGGAGGTGCCCATGTCGATGGCGATCTCGTGGGGCAGGGGAGCTGCCGTACCGGACCACTGCGAATGCCACAACGTCGCCGGGTTGCCGTCGATCGCGTTGACAGCGGCACCGTTCTCGGCGGACGTCTCCTGACTGTCCACGGCGGACACCTTCCAGGCCGCCTGCGGAATCGACGGCGACCCGGTGACCGGAGTGCCCGGAGCCAGCGAGACATCTGAAGCCACCAACGAGAACCCGGATGAGCGGGAAGCAACCTTGGTGTGCAGGACGCCGTCGAAGAACCAGCCGGAAGTGGCGGCGTCGAACGAGGCCTGAGTCGTGTACTTCGTCAGCGCGGCACCGTCCACAGTGACCGAAGCAGGAGCGCCGGTGTGCAGATCGACCTGATATCCCCGCGAAGACAGCTTCCCGGTGTAGGAACCGTTCAACGAGCCCACCGACACCCGGACATCCCCGGAGCCACTGTTGGGCGCGGTGACATCGACCTGCTGACGAGCCGAGGAACCCGTTTGGTACGAACGAGTCAGGCCATCGTCCTCATACAAGGAATAGGACGAGGTCCCACGCGGGTAGATGTCGTAGGTGATGGGGGTCGCTGGTTTCTCGCCGGCGTAGTTCATCTGCGGCCACATCGGGACGATCGCCCCGCCCCGCACGAACAGCGGCAGCGTGTCCAGCGGCGCGCTGTACCCGTCCAGCCAGCCCGGGCCCTGCCACACCTTGCCGGTCCAGTAGTCGGTCCAGGTGCCGGCCGGCAGGTAGATCCGGTCGCGGGTCGAGGTGTCGGACACCACCGGGGCGACCAGGAACGAGTCGCCCGCCATGAACTGCCCGGAAGTGGCGGTGCCACGGGCGGTCGGGTCATTCTCGAACTCCAGTGCCATGGCACGCACGGTCGGCACGCCGGTGTCGGTCGCGTTCCTTGCCAGGGTGTAGAAGTACGGTGTCAGCCGCATCTTCAGTTTGAGGTACTTGCGGTTAATGGACAAGTAAGGTTCGGCGAACCGCCAGGGCTGTTTGTCGTTGTACCCGGCCTGCGGGTTGGCCGCGCCCCAGCCGGACATGGTCATGAACGCCGGGGTGAACGCCTTCCACTGCAGGTCCCGCACGTACGTCTTGGGCGAGCCGCTGAAGATCCCGTCCACGTCCCCGGCGGCATAGTTGAGCCCGGAGAACCCGGCCCCGGCGATCGCGGGCACGTGCCAGCGCATGTCGTCCCACGTGCCATAGGTGTCACCGGTCCAGACAACCGCATTGCGTTGGGTGCCAGCCCATCCGTCGACCGTCCAGACGAACCGCCGGGCGTCGGAGTTGTTCTCGATGCCGTTGACCGCCGACTGCACGCCGTCGAACGCGCCCTGGTACCCGCCGCCGACCCAAGCCACGTCCGTCTTGACCGCCCGCGTGCCCGCGGTGCCGACCTCCCACGCGATGTTGCTCAACGACTTCTGCGTCCACAGACCGGTGTGCATGCCCTTGGCCTGCAAACTCGACACGGTCGACGGAAGATCCGTATATCCACAGCCATAACCGTCGTTCGGCAGGAACCACCCGGACGGCATGTCCGCGGAACGGGCATCGGAGCCGTAGCCGACGACATCGGGCGTGGTCTGGTGCCGGGCACGGTTGTGATCACCGGTGTAGTCGGGATTCGAGGCGTTCCAGCAGTCCGCGTTGCCCAGCTCCAGACCCCAGATCGGGGCCAGGAACGGCTTTCCGGTGACGTCGGTGTAGTCGCCGAGGACGTCCTTCAGCGAACCGCCGACGAAGTAGTAGGCGTCGAACCGGTTCTCGTCGTGCCGGGTGGACACTGTGGACAGGAAGTCGTACTGGCCCTTCGCCCAGGTGTTGCGCATGACGCCGTATCCGGCCGTGGACAGGTAGAACGGCGCCGGGCTGGCGTTGTTGTTCTCCCGCCACTTGTTGTCGATCGCGATCGGCACGCTCTTGTCCCGCAACGCCCAGTCGCCCAGCCGCAGTCCGGTGCCGTAGAACTGCTCGTCCGTGCCGCGCGCGAGCTTCTGCGAGGCCTGCGAACCCGTCCAGCTCAGGCCGGTGGACTCCCGCCAGACCAAGGTGGTGTTGTCCGCGCGATACAGCTCGAACCGCAGCGGCGACTTGTACGCACGCAGGGTCAGCGCGCTCGTGGAGATCTTGTAGTAGCCGCCGGCGTCCGAAGAGGACGTTGTGACCGGCCCGAAGTCGGTTCTCACAGTCAGTTTGCCCGCGGCCGGGTCGGTGAACGTGCCATCCGGCGCGAGCCACAGCCGGAAGATGTCCGCCCGCGCGAAGGTC
>CBIMJO010000803.1:0-5218 GCA_966244135.1 uncultured Actinocrispum sp.
CCATGGGCGGCGGCATGTCGATGCCTGGCATGGACCACGGATCGGGCATGCCGATGTCCGATCTGCTCGGCGGCGACATCGGCGATGTCACCTACCCGCACATGCTGGCCAACGGGCGGGTACCCACCTCCCCTTGGGCCTTCGACGCCCAGCCGGGACAGCGGATCCGGCTGCGGTTGATCAACGCCGCCTCCGACACGGTCTTCCGAGTGGGCATACCCGGTGTGCCGATGCGCATCACCCACACGGACGGCTTCCCTGTGACGGTCAAACAGGCCGACGTCGTCCTGCTCGCGATGGGCGAGCGGATCGATGCCGTCGTCACAGTCCCCGACACAACCGTTCCAGTCCTGGCACTGGCCGAAGGACGTGACGCCTACGCACAGGCGCTCATCCAGACGTCTACCAGCCGCACGGGACCCGTAAACGACGCCGTGCGCCAGCAGCTTGCCAAGCTTCCCGTGCTGACCGTGGCGGACCTCGATGCCGCCGACCAGGTCAGGCTCGCCGACAAGACGCCCGATGTCTCCCACGACCTCATCCTTGAGGGACCCGGCGAGAAATACCGGTGGACCATCAACGGCAAGACCTACGATCCCCGTGACGGCCTGCCCGTCCGATCAGGACAGCGCGTCCGGCTGCGCTTCCAGAACAAGTCGACCATGTTCCACCCGATGCACCTGCACGGCCACACGTTCCAGGTACGAACGCAAGCCGGCCGCGGCCCCAGAAAGGACACCGTGATCGTCCTGCCGGGGAGGTCCCTGGAAGTCGACTTCGACGCCGACAACCCGGGGCAATGGCTGACCCACTGCCACAACGTGTACCACGGCGAGGCCGGCATGATGACAGTGGTGTCCTATGTGGAATGATCGAACTCGTCGTTACTCGAGAGCCGTCGCCGTCGGCCTGGTCACCGCGGCGGTGGTGGGAATCCCCACCGACGTCCTCGACACGGACTACTTCACGCGGATGACTCCAGTCCGGTGGTGGGAGTACCCGGTGCTCACCCTCACCGCCGTGCTGACCGGGCTGTGGGCGGCGATTCCTCGAGCCACCGATGACCGGCGCGGCCAGGGCAAGGTCGCCGGTGCCGTCACCACGACGCTCATCGCCGTGGGTTGCCCAGTATGCAACAAGGTCGTCATCGGCCTGCTCGGGGTGTCCGGCGCCCTCGGCGTGTGGGCACCGATCCAGCCGGTTCTCGCGATCTTGTCACTCGCCGCACTGGCCGCTTCCGTGGTAGTGCGTTGGCGCAGAAGGACTTGCACCCCGGACACCTGTGCAGCGCCGCGGACGCCAGGTCCCGCCGCTGGTGAGCAACACCATCAGCCGCGCCGCCGCTTCAGTCCTTCTCGCAGCAGTTCGGATTCCCGGTCCGACGCCGAGCGGGCGAAGTCGAGCAGCACCGCCTCTGGATCGCCTGAGCTGTCGAGTACAGCGCGAACAGCTCGGACGGCCACCTCAGCCTGAGTGTGCGCCGGGCGATACCAGTAGGCCTTGCCGATCTGGGTTCGCTCCACCCAGCCTTTGTGGTGCAGGTTGTCCAGCACGGTCATCACTGTGGTGTAGGCGAGCGGCTTACCGGTGTCGAGCCGGTCCTGGACTTCGCGCACCTTGATCGGCTCGTCGGCATGCCACAGCACGCCCATCACCGCCGATTCGAGCTCACCGAGTCCGTACATCACACCACCCACCTACTACTAGTAATAATAGTAGTATATTGGCCGGCGTCGCCGGCGGCGTCGATGTACCACTGTTTCGCCTGCGAGGAACCGGTCTCCCGGAACCGGTAGTCCTCGACGACCGGACGTCCGGTGGACCGGAAATCGGACCTCGCCAGCTCGCCTCGATACCTCAAGCGGGTATACGACCACCATACCGGGCGGGGGTATAAGCGAGTTCATGTCCGATCGCGGAGCAAACACGCCGAGAGGGGCGTTTCCCGACGGAAAGCCCCTCTTCGCCACGCTGGGATCACGGCCGGTAACCCGATGCCCGTGCCGTCACTGTTTGCCGAGCATGCCCTGCATCTCGGTGATCTCCTTCTGCTGGCCGTCGATGATCTTCTGGGCCAGCGACTTGGCATTGCTGTTGGCACCCTGGCCGAGCTCGGTGCGTGCCATCTCGATCGCACCCTCGTGGTGCTTGATCATCATGTCCAGCCACATCTTGTCGAACGCCGCCCCCTTGGCCTTGCCGAGCTTGGCCATATCCTCCGCGCTCATCGCCCCGGGCATCGAGTCGCCACCCATACCCGGCATATCTCCCATACCAGGCATCGATCCGCCGCTCATCCCTGGCATGGACTGGCTGCCGCTCATTCCGGGCATCGCGCCCCACTTGGTCGCCCAGCCGGTCATCTGCTCGATCTCCGGGGCCTGCGCGGCCTGCACGCGCTTGGCGAGATCGAGCACCGCGGCGTTGGTGGTGTGACCCTGCACCAGCTTGGCCATCTCCAGCGCACCGGAATGATGGGGAATCATCTGACTGGCGAAGGTGAGGTCGGCTTGGTTGTGATCGGCCTGTTGCTGGGCTCCAGAGGACCCGCCTGCCGGAGCCTGTCCCCCGCCGCTACCGGCGGCGGCGCCGCTGGCATCGCTGCCGCAGCCGGCCAGCACGACACCTGCGGCCAGGACAGCGAGCACGGTCCCGGCGAAAGACTTCCTCATCACGATCGTTCCTCCATCTGCTGGGTTCGCGGTATGTGTCGCACGATCCACGCGCTACACCACGCCAGAGCGGAGAGATGCTCCACCTGGCCGGATCGCTCACACACCCATCTACACGAGCACCCGCGCAGGGAGGTTCACCACATCTACGATCCTTCTTAGTTGATCGGTGTCGTCGCGATCAGTTCACCGGGACGGGACCCGACCATCGACACACCGCGTCATTCCCGATTGGACACAAAGCGGATCCGCGCGGACCTACGCCGCATTCCTGTTGGAGCTTCTGGATCGCGGCGTCGCCCGCAGTGGAGCCTGCTCGTTGTGGTCTGCCCGCTGTTGAGTCGGTGGGCTACCAGTCGGCGTAGGGTCGTAGCCGAGCCTGTCAGCTTTCACACAGTCACGGCCGAAGCCTCGTCCTACGCACCGAAATGGCGGCCCAGCCGATCAACAACGCACCGGCTACCAACAGCATCCCTCCAGCGACGAACTCACCCACGGGCCTGGCACCGGCACCCGCGGGCTCGTAGATCGCCCGTTCCCGCACGACCTGCCCCCTCAGGTCCTGGCTGACCGGCAACCAGGTCTCGACGTTTCGCCCGCCGCTGCGCAGTTCCGCATAGACGAACCACAGTCCGGCATCCGGCAGGGTGATCGAACCGGCGTAGCTCCCCGCACCAGAGACCGGCCCGCTCTCCAAGGCACCATTGACAGTCCGTCCGGCGCGCCGCACCAGCAGACGAACGGGCGCGAGCGAATCGTCCGAAACTCGGGCATTTGTGACCGACACCCTCAGGTTCCCAGCGCCATCACCGGTTGCCGCCAACTCAGCGGTGCCGATCTGGGGCCCTTGTCCCGGATCGTGCGCACGCGCCTGCTCAGCGGTCCAGAAAGGAGTACCGAGCACCACCAGGACAAGCGCACTCGCGGAGAGCACCTTCCTTGGCACGACCAGCACCAGAACGACGACCACGAGCACAGAAACCGTCGCGAGCGCCCCGATGACCGACGATCCGAACTGGACACTGCTCAGGTCCGCCGCGGAAGCGACGATCTGCAGGATGGCGATGGCCACGCCAGCCAGAGGCCACCGCAATCGCCCCACCCGTTCTGGCACGTCCAGCACCGCAAGCCCCAGCAAGGCAAGTGGGAAGTCCGGAGCGAGCCATCCTGGAACCGCCAGCGCCAAGAACACGACCACCCGGAACGTGACGTAGGCGCCCAGAATCCACGTCACCGCCCGAGGCCCGCCCACCAGGGATCGCGCGACCCAAGCCGCACCGAGCCCGGTCAGCACCAGGAGTGGCACGTACAGCCATTCGGCGAACTGCGGGACGTTGGTGTCATATTCCAGCACCAACACCTGCGCGGCACCCAGCAGTCCGGCCGCGAGCCCGATCCGCAATGCTCGCGGCCGCTCGCCGACGCCGATGAGCGCGGCCACCAAGAGCGCAGCCGTACCGATCACTGAAAGCAAATGTGGAGGTGACCACAACACCGAGTCCCGTCCGAACGCAGCATGCCAGGCGGCGTCAGCGGGTGCCGCCAGCGCCGTGGCGGCGCCCGCCGCCACCGCCAGCGACAATCCCGGAGCCGTCACAGTCGCACGCACAGACCGTGTACGCATGAACGTGACCACGACCCATGACGCGAGAACCATGCCAACGGCCAGAATCGAGGCGTAGAGCAGCAGGTGCGGCGGGATGAACGCGCTGTCGCGACCCAGCACGGTGTGCCATGAGTCGTCCCAGTAGGTCGCGATCAACCCGGCCGCGCTCCCAGCGACCACCACCCAGCCGGCCGGCGCGGGCAGTCGCCCATCTGTACTGTCGGTCATCAGCGCTCACCAACGCTCGTCTACTACTCCTCTTAGTACTATAGGGCGCTAGTGGTGGTAGGCGTGCACCGCGGCATGCCCGCGGCCACGGCCGATCATCCACTTGTTCACCGGAACCGTCAGCACGAACGCAACAACCAGCGACAACGCCAGGGCGCCCCAGAACAACACGTCACCCAGCCCCGCATCCATCGCGAGCCACGACCGTGTTGTCGACCACCTCCATCACCACGGTGGAGATCGTGTCCGCGGCGCGCCACTTTGAAGGCCTGCGCCAGGTTCAGCCCGGCCTTGAGCACGCCCCGCATCGTCAGCGCGTACCTCGTCGACATACCCCCAGCGGATATCGCCCAAGAAGTTGTATACCCCCCATGGGGTAGCTGCAAGTAGGCGCCTCCCCCGGTGACGTGATCTACGCGACTGACCGTCAGATCATCAGGACGCTGTCGACATCGAGCAGTCCGCATCCACAGGGGCGCTGACTGTCACCGTGACGACGACATCCGCCGGCACATCCACCTTGGTGCCGCAGATTCGTGTGGGTGGGCCGAGCTTGTCGTCCGGGACGCCACCACAGGGACCGCCGCATTCGCGCGTCCAGGAGATGAGCCGGTAGCGGCCGGCGGGCAGAGGCTCCGACAGTTCCGCGGGCGACTCCCGGTAGGACCGCTCGACCATGGCCTTACCGGTCAGATTCTCGACCCGCAGTGAG
>CBIMJO010000804.1:0-5207 GCA_966244135.1 uncultured Actinocrispum sp.
GGTGAACGTCCAGGACGTGTAGTGCGCTCTATGGTCGGAGTGGATGACTGTGCCGGTGGGGAGTGGGGAGCGATTCGAGATGGCCGTGCCGAGCGTGTTGGTCGTGAGTGCGGCGGTCTGGCTGGCTGGAGTCGATGGACCGTCGCCACGACGCGTCGGGAGTGCACGTCCAGCACGACCGCGCAGTACACCTTGCCCTCACGGGTCGGGTGTTCGGTGATGTCGGTGACCCACAGTTGGTTCGGCGCGCTGCGGGTGAAGTCGCGGTTGATCAGGTCCGGTGAACGGGGTCAAGGTCAGTGGGCGTGTCGTGTTGCGGTCGTGGCCGGCGACGGTTGGGCAGGCTCTTGATCCCGTTGCGGCGTATGAGAAGCCCTACTGTGTTGTGTCCTGCGATGATCCCGCAGCCGAGGGTGAGTTCGGCGGGCACCCACCCGTGGGGCGCCGTAGATCTGGAATGACTCGATGTGGATCTCGCGGATCTGATCGGTGAGCCAGGCTTGGCGGATCGTGCGTGCGGAGGGAGCGCGGCCCCCGCCAGTCGTAGTAGCCGGACGCCGACACCTTCAGGACCCGGCAGGCAAGGTGGAGGGATTGTCCTTCCGAGGCGATCACGGTGATCGCCTCGTAGCGTCTTGTGGGGCGCTGCTCTCCGTGAGTGGTTCGGCGGCGCGGCGGTGGATGGCGACCTCGGCCTCCAGTTCGACGATCCGCCGCCGCGCGGCGAGCAGTTCGGCGTTGTCGGCGCTGCTGGTGCCTGCCAATTGCCCGGTGTCGATCAGTTCTTGGCAGCGCCAGGTGCAGATCGTCTGATCGCTGATGTCGAGATCCACCGCGACCTGGGCGACCCGACGGCCGGACGCGACCAGGTCGAGCACCTCGCGCCGAAACTCAGACGGGTATCGCTGGGGCATCGTGAGCTGTCCTGCGGGCTACTGACATGAGTGATCATCCAGTAACCCGACTCCGAACAACCGGGTGAGGATCACCGTTGGCTTCCCCCGTGCGGGCGGCACAAGCCGGGCAACGCGGCGATGTTCGGCGAGGGCACACCCAGCGCGGACGGCGTCCTCCCGAGCCAAGCAACAAGACCGCCGGTCGGCTGTCTCGGCCGACGACCAGGTTTGACGGGTGGATGCGACCTCCTGAAGAGGTCGTCGTCGAACTTCGCCATCGACAGCGGTCGTCGCGGATCCGGTGCGGCAGCCGAGCCACGCGACGCGCTGAGTGGCCGGGAAAGGCTGCGATGGCGGTTCATGACAGGCGAGGCAACTGCCTCCTTCAAGAGATCGCCACCACACAGTGGCAGGTACCGGCTACGTGGGTGACCTGGACCGGATCGGCCGGCGAAATCTCTCTGTGGCCCCCGCCCCTGAAATCTATCCGGATGAGGTCGAGCGAAGGCGGGGCGTGCACCGTTCCACGCCGGACTCGGCGGCTGCCGTTCGCCGGGTCGAGCTCCTCGAACACCAGGACCCGGTCGCCCTGGGCGAAATGGCTCCAGTGGCCGCCCTCGAGGGTGCTCCAGGCGGCCGCGAAAGCCTGCTGAACCGACGCGAAGTCCGCACCCAGCGCCGCCGCCAACCGCAGCAGAACGGTCTTCGACGGGGGTGCGATCGGATGGCCGGCCTCTTCCGGCGCAACACACGACTGCAAGTACGGCGCGGGCAGGCTCGCACTGTCGCAAACCGCCTGAACCGACCACTCCGGCCGGTAGCACTCGAAGAACTCACCGATGCGCGACTCGAACTTCACAACTCCTCCTGACAACCGGGCGGGGTGGTACCGGACGCGGACCCGGATCACCGCCGGGGCGTTTCTCCTCGACTTGCCGACCACGCTGTCGGCCGTGCTGGCTCAGCCCCAGGCGGAGATAGCCGTGGGCAGGAGTCGGATTCCGTTCGCCCGAGCCACCAGTGGTCCCGGCAACGACCTGGCCGGACCTCGGCCCGGCACCGGGCCAGGGAGTCCGCCAGCAGCCGGCGCCGGTGGTGGCGTCCCGCCTTTTGATAGGCGTTCCCTGCGCGGCATCGCTCCGGAACCAGCTGGCTCAAGGACCGGCGCGGATCTCGGGACCTGGTCCACCCTCAATGGATCGTTGCCCAGAAGTCGGTCAGGACCGCGGCGCCGCGGGCCGGGTCTTCAGTCATCCACCAGTGGCCCAAGCCTTCGAGAACCACCACCTGGGCACCGGCACGGGCGGCGGCTCGCCGGCGTTGTTCTTCGGTTCCGACGGCCTGGTCTGCGGTGGCCAGGATCGCCAGACCCGGACGCGCCGCCGCGCGCTCCAAGTCCAGCCCGAGCCCGAGAGTGCCCGGATCGGCGGCCGAGCGGTACAGCGCGAGGACCGCTCGGCCCATCGCAGCGTCCTGCCCGGCCGCGACGCGAGCCGCGACCTGCCGGCTCATTCCCCGCTCCGCCAACACCTCCGCACGTTCCTCGGCCGCACCGCCGAACCGTGCTACGACGTCGGCTTCGCCGACATCCGGGGTCTGCCACCGGCGGGCCAGCTCGTGCCACCGGTAGCCGGGGTCGTAGATCCCGAGCACGTCGCTGACCCAGCTGCGCACGAGGTCCGGACGGCTCAGCACCACGTTCACGACGTGGCCACCGCCCCAGTCGTGACCCACCAGGTCCACCGGTTCGCCCAACGCGGTCAGCTCCTCGACGAGCCAGTCCCGGTAGTCCGCCTGGGTGGCGCCGAACCCGGCGGGCAGCGGCGCGCCGAAACCAGGCGGTGACAGGCAAATCAGGTCGGACCGGACGCCCACGAGCTCGGCCAGCAGCGGCTCCCAGACCGCCGTCGTCTCCGGGTTTCCGTGGACGAAGACCGCGGGCATCAGACGGCGAACGGCGTGGTCGGCTGCAGCACCGATTCCACCAGCGCTTCGCTGCGCAGGTGGGCGACCGCCTGGTAGGCGGGGTCGCGGATCATGGCGGCGAACGCCTGCCGGTCCGGGTAGCGGACGAGCACCACCATGTCCCAGGCCTGTCCGTCCTCGGCGACCAGCGCGCGCCCGCCGTCGCCCAGGTACTCCAGGCTCAGTCCGTAGCGGGCGTTGATCGACTGGCCGAGTGCCTCCGCGTAGCGCTGGTAGCTCTCACGACCGCCCTCCGGGCGGAAACGCAACAGATTGAGCATCACCACCGGGCCACCCGGATCCTCGGCCAGCAGAGCATCGAGTGCACGGTCGTCGATTTCGATCATCAGGAACCTCCCGCAGGCGCTACCGGATACATCACCCACCCTACACATACTTGCTAGTTGACACGCAAGTCACTTTGCTACACTCCGGGTCATGACCACCACCCGCCGCACCCAGCAGGAACGCCGAGACCAGGCCGAAGCCGCACTGCTGGGCGCCGCCGCCGAACTGGTCGTCGAGCAGGGGGTCCGCTCGCTGACACTGGCGCGCGTCGGGCAACGCGCCGGCTACAGCCGCGGCATCGTCACCCACCACTTCGGCGGCAAGCAGGCACTGGTGGAACGGCTCGCCCGGGCAACACAGACCGGGTTCGTGCCAGGCCTCGACGACGTACCGGCCGGGCTCGACCGCCTCCTGCGGCTGGTCGACGGTTACCTCGGCGCACTCGCCCACCTCGGCGTGTTCAACCAAGCCTTCCTGCTGCTGTGGGCCGAAGCCGCCACACAACCCGACCTGGCCCCGATCTTCCGCGAGCGCGACGACGCCTTCCGCGCCGACCTGCGCGACGACGTCGAAGCCGGCATCGAGGCCGGTGTCATCGACCCCGGACTGAAGCCCGACGACGTCGCGATCGCCATCGTCGGACAGCTACGCGGGATCGCCCTGCAGCGGCTGCTGGACCCGCACTGTGTCGACGTCGAGCAGGTACGCCACAGCGTCACCGGCCACTGGCGCCGGGCACTCGCCCAGGCGTAGGGCTTGTGCTCGTCGAGTTTGGCCGGGCGTCCGGCGCGAGACTTGGCCGGCAACTCATCGACGTCCTCGGCGCGGTAGCAGCGTCGCACGGGCTCCCTCACCGGCCCCAGCTTCCGCATGATCGCCTTCATTTCTTTCCCATGCGTCCAAACCACAATGCCACGGCCAGTTTTCGGGCCGACCGCGAAAAACCGGCAGCCGGGCGAATTCCCGGCTGCCGGTTTTCGTTTTCCCCGGATCAGGGGTGGTAGACCTCCTTGACTGTGGCGATCTGGTCGTCGCCGTTCACGCTGATCTGCGCGAGGATCGAATTACCGTCCTCCAACTGCCGGAGCAGCCGGTCCTGGCCGCACGGCCGGTTGCCGTAGCCTTGGTCGTCGATGGTGACCGATTCGCCCGGGCACAGGGTGGCCGCGCTGAGCGCCTGCCGCCCTTCCGCAGCGGAAGCCGGTAGGTCTTGCCGTCGAGCGGCACGTAGTGGCTGCCGTCCGGACCACCCTCCTGGCGGGTGACCAACTGGAAGCGGACCATCTGCACACCGGCGTCGTACCCGGTGAACTGCACCTCCTGGGCGGTGTTCGGGAACTTGCGGACCTGCGCCGATGGCCGGGTCTCCAGCTGCAGGGAGCTGTTGGGCACGCCGCAGACCACCGCACTCTGGCTGCCTGCGGAGTCCGCCTGACGGGCACAGGTCCACCTCCCCTGGACGTGGAGAACCCGCTCGCCCGGGCCTTCGGCCTGCGGCAGCTTCTGGTAGTACTCGGTGATCACGGTGAACGCCTCGGTGCAGCCTGGCGTGGTTCCGTCGGTGGCGGCCACCGCGATCAGGTCCATCTTCGGCCGTCCCGGTGCGCCCGCCCGGCCGCCGTACTGGCTGCAGTTGACGTTGCCGTTCGACACGGTGCCGGAATCCGCAGCGCCGGAACCTCTGGTGGCGGCCCCCTGGCCGCCGCCTTCCGGCACCTGCTCCACGGCAGCCGCCGTCGCCGCCTCGTTTTTCGCCGGAGAACTATTACCCGCGGCATTGTTCCCGCTGCACGCGGAAAGCAGAGCGGTGGTGGCGAATGCCCCGGCAATCATGGCCATTTTGATTGTCTTCTTCGCGGCGAATTCCACTGCCCGCCGGCACCAGATGCCCCACCAACGCACGAGCATCCATCAAATCAGGATCCCCACCACCAGCACCCTGCACCCCGAGATCCTCCCAGCCACCCCACCACACAGCCAGGAGGACTCGCGGGTTATTCAGCAGACTCCTAGTGCTGCGTTCCTCAAAGGTGGTACATAAACTGGCGACGGAGCTTT
>CBIMJO010000805.1:0-5207 GCA_966244135.1 uncultured Actinocrispum sp.
GGCGTCGTTGCGGAACCATTCCGCCGGATACGTTTCACCCAGCCAGATCTGGTCGTTGTCCACACCGAGCACCACTGTGTGGCCCTGGGCGTCGCGCAGGGTCGCCAGCATCGCGACGAGCGCGGCCAGGGCGTCCGGGGCGGCGCCGCCGAACATGCCCGAGTGCAGCGGGGCCTCCAGGGCCCACACCGTGACGACGACGTTCACCATGCCGCGCAGGCTGACCGTGACCGCCGGGCGCCCTGGGGCCGCGTTCCCGGTGTCCGCCACAAGGATCGCGTCCGCGCGGAACAGGTCCGGGTGCTGCGGGACGAACTTCTCCAGCCCGCCGGTACCCTGTTCCTCCGAGCCCTCCACGACCAGCTTGAGGTGCACGGGGATGTCCGGGTCGAGCGCGCGCAGGGCGATGAGGTGCATCAGGATGTTGCCCTTGCAGTCGGCCGCGCCGCGCCCGTACCACCGTCCGTCCACTTCGGTCAGTGTGAACGGTGGGGTGCGCCAGTCGCCTTCGTCGAGGGCGGGCTGGACGTCGTAGTGCGCGTACAGCAACACGGTGGGGGCGTTGATGTCCGGGCAGAAACGCGATCCCACCACGGCCTGGCTTCCGTCCGGTGTGGACTCCAGGTGCGCGTCGTTGAACCCGACCTCACGGAACTTCTCCAGCACCCACCGCGCGGCCCGGACGCATTCCTCGGGCGGGACCTGACGGGGATCCGCGATGGACCGGATGGCCACGAGCTCGGCCAGCTCCGCCCGCGCCCGGGGCATCAGTTCGGCGATCCTGTTACGCAGCCGCATCATCCACCTTCTCCGTTGGTCGTGCTGAGCCCGTCGACGAACTGCTGGAACTCGGGCAGCTTGTCCGGGCAGTAGATCGAGATCACCAGCAGCTCGCCGTTGAGCAGGCGGCCGTCGGCGATCACCGGCCGCGTGCCGGGCCCGCCCGCGCCGTTCGCCAGCCCGGCCAGCGCGGCCGCCTTCACCAGGGCCTCGTTCGGCGCCGCGCACACCGAGCCACCGTCGTTGCCCAGCAGCCGCACCACCTGGTCGGTCGGCGGCGTTCGCGCCCCGGCGGCACTCAGCGCGGCGGTCAGCTGAGCGGCCTTGCGTTCCGCTTCCTTGTCCGTCCGCGAGGAACGCCAGCTGAGCAAGGCGATGATCAGCAGTACCACCACAACGGCGGCGGCCGACCCATAGAGAACGAACCGTTGGCGCCGTTCGGTCACGGAGTCACCTCTTCTTCCTGTTGCTGCCATGAAGGCTTACGCAATTTGTAGAACAGCAATGGCACCGCGATCCCGAGCCCGAGCGCCCCGGCCGCGACGATCAGCACGTACGTCCCGGTGCCGCCGGACCCGAACTGGGACGGCGGGATGAACCCGACCAGCAGCGCGGCGAGCGAAGCGACGAAACCCACGACGCACAACGTGGTCAGCATCGGCGCACGGAACCCACGGGGATGGTCGGGATCCTTGCGGCGCAACCGGACCGCGGCCACGAACATCAGCAGGTACATGATCAGGTACACCTGGGTGGTGATCACCGAGAAGATCCAGTACGCGCTGGACACATCCGGGATGAACGCGTACAGCAGTGCGATCCCGGTGGTGACCAGCCCTTGCACGACAAGGATGTTCTGCGGCACCCCGTGTTTGTTGAGGCGCTGCAGGTACGGCGGCAGATACCCCTCCTGCCGGGAGATCAGCAGCAGTCCCTTGGACGGACCGGCGAGCCAGGTCAGCATGCCGCCGAGCGAGGCGGTGACCAGCATGATCCCGATCACCGGGGTCAGGATCTGCCAGCCGAACTTGGCGAACACCGCGTCGAACGCCTGCATCACGCCCGCTGTCAGGGAAAGCTCCTCGCCCGGCACCACCCAGCTGATCGCCAGCGCGGGCAGGATGAAGATCAGCAGCACCAGCCCCATCGCCAGGAACATCGCCCGGGGGAACTCCCGGCCCGGTTTGCGCAGGAACGAGACGTGCACCGCGTTCATCTCCATGCCCGAGTAGGACAGGAAGTTGTTCACGATCAGCACCAAGCTGGCCAGGCCGGCCCACGCGGGCAGCAGGTGGTCCGCGGTCATCGGGGCCGCGGATGCGTTGCCCTGGCCGAGGAACACGATCCCGAGCACGACCAGCAGCGCGCCCGGGACCAGCGTGCCGATGATCAGCCCGCCACTGGCCAGTCCCGCGACGCCCTTGGTGCCGCGCGAGGAGATCCACACGCCGGACCAGTAGGCCACCATGATCACCGCGGCCGTCCACACGCCGCTGCTGGCCAGCGCCGGGTTGAACACGTAGGCGAGTGTGCTGGCCACATACCCCAGCAGGCTCGGGTAGTAGAAGATCGTCATCGCGAACTGGCACCAGACCGCCAGGAACCCGGCCGGCTTGGAGATCCCGCGGGCCACCCAGTTGTACACACCGCCGGTCCAGCCGGATGCCAGCTCGGCGGACACCAGCGAGGTCGGCAGCAGGAACACGACCGCCGGGATCAGGTACAGCAGCACGCATGCCAGCCCGTAGACGGCCATGGTCGGCGAGGGCCGCAGGCTGGCCACCGAGCTGGTCGTCATCAGGGCCAGCGCGACCCAGGTGATCCAGGCAGGTTTGCCGGAAGGTTGGTCGTGACCGCTCATCCGCGTCGCCCTTCGTCGGTTCCGATGTGGACCACAGGTTCGCGGCTGACCGTCGGGCTCCGGCTCCTCCCTCACGGGTGAGATCGGCGGGCGCGCACCCGTGTCCACACCAGATCCATCACCACCGCCAGGCCGAGCACGGCGATCATCACCACGAAGATCACCGGGTCGGTCCGCAGCGTCTGCACCGCGAACGCGATCAGCACCAGCGCGGTCATCGCGATCGCGGTCACCAGAAGCCATGCCCTGGCACCGATCTCGGCCCGCAGCCGCATCGCCGCGATCGCCAGGACCAGGAAGATCACCAGGGCCACGACGCTGCCCAGCGAGGCGATCGCGGTCAGGTCCACGAACAACGCCAGCAGCAACACGATCAGCACCGACAACACCAGCCCGCGCGTCCCGCCGACCCTGGCCAGCCGGCCGAACCCCGGTGGGAACGTGCCGGTCTCGGCCAGCTTCGCGGTGGACCCGCTGGCGGCGAACAGGTTCGCGTTGACCGACGACGCCGTGCCCAGCAGCGCGGCGACGGCCATCATCACGAACCCGGCCGTGCCCAGGGCCGGCTGCGCGGCCACGGCGAGCGCGGTCTGGCCGTGCTCGGCGACCTGTTGCGTGGTCAGGGTTCCGAAGACTCCCAGGGCGACCAGGACGTAGAGCGCCGTCGTGATGCCCAGCGACAGGTACATCGCCCGGGGCAGGTTGCGCCCGGCGTCCGGCAGGGCCCCGCCGGTGAAGCTGACCACCGCGAACCCGAGGTAGGCGAAGAACGTCAACGCCACACTGGACACGATGTTCAAGGCCGGCGGGTAGGCCGACGGCGCCAGCAGGCCGGGGTCGATGCGCAGCAGGGTGACCCCGATGAAGATCGCGAAGACACCCAGCAGCACCACCACGATCCCGGTCTGCAAGCGGTCCAGCGTCCCGGCCCCGGCGATGTTGACCGCGGCCGCGGCGATGATCACGGCCACCGTCAGCACCTTCGCCCATCCGGCCGAACCGCCGAAGAACAGCGCGGCCCCGTAGTGTCCAAAGGAGACGGACACCATCGCGGTCACGATCAGCGCGGCGAAGTACAGCAGCCAGGACACGATCGCGGTGATGTGCCCGCGGCCGAACCCCTGCAGCAGGTACGTGACGACCCCGCCCGAGGACGGGTACTTCGCGCCGAGTTTCGCCACCGCGTAGCCCTGCGCGAGCGCGACCAGCCCGGCCAGCAGGAAGGACAGCCAGACCGCGGCACCGGCGACCGCCCCTGCCTCGCCGAGCAGCGCGAAGATGCCCGCTCCCACCATCGAACCGATGCCGAGGAACGCCGCGCCGCGCACGGTCATCCGTTGTTCCGCCATGCGCACTCCCAGTCGTCGGCGGGTTTTGACCGAAGCTAGTGAGCACTGCCGGGCCACCAGATCACGCCGGGCAGGTGAACCCGTCCACCGAACTCACCCGGACCGGGCGAAGAGGGCGCTGGTCCGATTCGGACAGCATCGCGGCGACACCCTTAAGGAGCACAGCAGATGCCACGTGAACCCGGCCGGCCCAGGCGGCGCAGACTCGCGATCCTGGGGCTGGTGCTGATGGTCCTGCCCTCGTCCGGCACGCATGAGGAACGATCCGCCTGCCCAGGAGGCATCGTGCTGACCTGCGTCCCGGTCCAGCTGGTGCGGATCCTGCCGTCGCTGGCCCGTTTCCTGTTGGCAGATGTCCGATCGGCCAGGTGAGCCGGGAGCGACGCCACCATGCCTGCTCAGGAACCTCAGCCCACACCACCCAAATCACGGATCCCGGTCACCACACCGGCACCCGTTCGGCGCAGCCGGTTACTCACCTTGCTCGACGACACCGGGAACCCGTCCGGTCCCCGGCCGGTCACGGTCGTCTCCGGCCCGGCCGGGTCCGGTAAGACCACGTTGCTCGCCGCCTGGGCCGCCGACCGCTCTCCCGCCCGGCTCGCCTGGCTCACCCTGGACGACCGGGACAACGACGCCACCACGTTCTGGTCGGCCATCTGGGACGCGTTGGGCGACAACGGACCCGCCACGCCCGCCGACATCGCCGCTGCGATCGGCCACTCCGGAGTGCCCGTCCATCTGATTCTCGACGAGGCCGACCAACTGCGGAACGAGGACGTGCTGACCGGCCTGGAGACATTGTTGCGGCAGACTCCGGACAACCTCCGGCTCGTGCTCGCCGCGCGGACTCCGCCGAACCTGCACCTGTCCCGGTTGCGGCTGGAGGGACGGTTGCTGGAGATCGGCCTGCCGGAGCTGGCGTTCACCCACACCGAGGCCGCGGAGCTGTTCGCGCTGCACGAAGTCGAGCTGTCGCCGGACGAGATCGACGAGGCGCTGCACCGCACCGACGGCTGGCCCGCGGGCCTGCGGCTGATCGCGATGTCGATGAGCGACGAGACGGCCGACGATCGCGCGATGGCCGACTACCTGAGCGAGGAGGTGCTCAGCGCGCATCCCGCCCACGTCCGGCAGTTCCTGCGCGCCACAAGCATCTGCGAGCTGGTCAGCGCCGAGCTGGCGACCGCGTTGACCGGGCAGGCCGACTCGGGCGA
>CBIMJO010000806.1:0-5205 GCA_966244135.1 uncultured Actinocrispum sp.
CAAAGCGAGGGAAGCACGCTCCTATGTGGGTGACCTTCTGGCAGTGCTGCGGGACCGCATGGAAGACGCACACCCTCTGGTTCTGCGCTGTCGCTATGTCCTTGGCATGGCCTACTTCCAGCTCAGTGAGTTCGAAGCCGCCATCGCCTGCTTGGAGAAAGCCCGCACCGGCCAACTGGCGGCCTTCGGCCTGTACCACCACGAGACCCTCAGAACCCAGTACGAACTCGGCATCGCGTTGAAGATGACCGGGCAGAACGCACGTGGTAACACCCTCCTGGACAACGTCCGTCAGGCTGCGCCGAACGTGACCGGACGAGTCAACGACCTTTTCGGTCAGGCCGCCGTCGCCACCACCCTCGTGCGGTTTGTTCCAGGCTGGGCGTTGCGCCGGGCCCACCACGCCAATCACAAGGGCAAATAGCCAACCTGCGATCGGCGACGCTGAGGCTGGCCCCAGTCAGCGTTGGACAGGGTTACTGGCTAGGCTCGGGTGCCCCAGTCCCCGGAGGCTGCCGTGCCGATCGACCAGTATGAAGTCGTCTATTGCGAAGGCTGGGACCCGGCGTCGCGAGCGGTGGCCGGGCCGATGCCGCCTGCGGACGCCGCCGACCGTGACCGGGCCGGCGAGCAGTACGCAGTTCTGCTCGTGGCCGACGCAGCTCCGCAGGCGCTCATCGAGGTCTCCTGGCGTGACCATTCCTGTGTGCTCTGGGGATTCGACGCGGAGTTCCGGCGCGTCGTGAAGCAGGATTTCCGCCGGGTCGAAGACGGCCTGCTGCTCGTCGAGAACATCGAATGGCAGTACGCGACCCCTGGTCAGGCGGAGTTCGATCCGGCCGTCCCCACCCTTGTTTCCCAGACCCGGACCGACCTGCCCGAAGGGGGGATGACAGTCACTGACGCGGAAGGAGTACAGGACCTCCACGCACCTCTTGGCATGCTGACCGTGCCGGTCCCCAGATTCGGCGACTGGCGCCCCCTTCTCCTGCAAGGCGACGTCGCTCTGGAATCCGGTGAGGGACAGCGGCTAGTGGACGACGATCCAATCGCGGTCCTGATGATGTTGTCGAACGACCCGCAGTTGTGGCGGCTCCGGCCGGTCCTGTCCGAAGACGCGCCACTGACCGAACGCTTCCCACTGCCACCAGGACTGCCGGCTGTGCCCGCCACCGGACCGCTCTGGCGGCCGCCGCAGCCGCTGCGGCCAGACCCGGAGGTCCTGGCGTTGGCCGAGCCGGCTCGCCCGAAGGTCGTTTACGGCCAACAGGTGGTGATCGAGTCATACCAAGCGGGCCACGTGCGGATGCCGACTGGCGCTGTGGTCGCGTGTGCCCCGGACGACTACCTCCTCACCGAACGCGCGCCGTTCACGGTGACCGTCCCGCCTGGCACCTACGAGTTCGTCGTGAATGTGGCAAGGCGGACCGAAGAGGTGGGCATGGCCGCGCGGGTGGCGGCCGCGGGGGTGCGGATCAGCCCAGAGCCCGCGGTGTCCTGGGAGTTCGCGTTGTTGCCGGGACAGGATCCCCGGCTGCTGCGCGATGGTGAGTCGTACTGCTTCGCCGTTGACGGCGGCACCGCGTGTTTCATGGACGCGGTGGCGATAACTGCTGTGGCGGACAGGTTCTCTCGGGGCGACGACCCACTCGAATACCGTGAACTCGCGGAGGTCCTGGTCGCCGAAATGGACGATCTCCCTTCTGGGGCGAACCTGATCGCGTTCTCGAGTGGATGGGGCGACGGGTGCTATCCCGTGTGGATCGGCCGGACCGCTGGCGGGGCCGTCTGCTGTTTCGTCGCCGACATGCAACTGTTCGCGTAGACGCTATGGTGGCGGGATGCTGCTGGGGATGTTGGGTGGCGAGGAAGGGACGGCCGCTCTGTTCATCGGTCCGGCCGTCGCGGTGATCGAGATCGAGATGTCTACCGTGAGCAGGTAGTAGGCGAGTCCCCGCAGCGCACGCTGCAGATCGGTGGCCGGACGCGGCCGGCCACCCAATGCCGCGATGAGCTCGGTCGTGCTGGGCAGATGGGTCCGGGCCAGGCTGAACAGCCGTTCCCCGGCGTCCGAGGCGACCGGCCCGAACGCCGACTCAAGCCAGGCCTGGTAGGCGGTCGCGTCGGCGAAGCGATGGTGTGCCTGTCCGGTGTAGACGGCGTGGTTGGAGACATCGCCGGTGTAGATGAAGTCCGCGACCTCACGTTCCGGCTTCTTCATCGCCGTGTTGGCTGGTTTCAGGATCAGTGACAGGTTTCTTGGGTCGCGTCCGGTCCCGCCCAGCAGGTTCGCCAGCAGGTGGCCACGTTCCAGCGCACCGACACCGGCGATGTTCATTCCCGGGATGTACCCGGTGGCCGGGCTGCCCTTCTTGTTGGAGGCGCGGCTGACTGGGTTGCCGGAGAAGGCGGTTGCTCGGCCGTAACCGTCCAATGGCGACGGTACGGGATTGTGTCTGGGCCGCGTGAACTCGAGTGCCGGGATCTGGAAATCGACGCCAATGCGGGCGATCCTCTCGCTCAGGTCGTTCACCCCGTCGTCCAGTTTGCGATCCCGGGCCGGGGAGTCCGGCATCCGCGCGTAGGCGGCGATCAGGGTGCTGGCTTGCGTCTCGACCTCCTTGAGGGCCGCGTTGATGCCAGTTCCGCGCGCTCGCGCGGCGGGTTCGGACGACGTCAGCTCCTGTTTCGCCAACGTCCGCAGCGCACTCACCTTGACCGCGATCGCGGCGAAGCCCTCGCTGGCCATCTCAACAGTGACGCGCTTGCCATCCGCGGTCGCTTTGATGACATGCGGCTCGACGCCGACCTTCGTCGGCCGTTGGACCACGCGCCGCTTGAGCGGAGGAGTGTCTTCTTTCCGTTTGTCCTGCTGGTCTTTCGATGGCTTCGTCGAGGGCTTGCGCTTGGTCGGCTTGCCGGGGCGTTTGCGTTTCGGTCGGCGTGGCTTGCGGTCTGGACGCGTGCGCTTGCCGGGTGCGAGCTTGCGGGGCTTGGGTTTCTTGGGAGTGAAGGCGCCTTTGAGTTTGGACCAGGCCTTTTTGAGGAGGGCCACGATTTTGTCGACGACCCAGTCGATGGCGCGGCCGACGGGTTTGGACATGGCCTGGACGATCTGTTTGACCTTGGCGGCGATGCCGCCGATGCCCAGCAGCGACGCCAGGAAGCCCAGGAGGACGGGGATGGAGCGGGCCAGGGCGCGTTCGATCAGGGCGGGGACGCCGCCGGTGCCGCCGCGGGCGATGGCGATCATGGCGTCCAGCACGGCATTGACGAAGTCGAAGATCTGGCGTGCTTGGGTGACGATGAAGCGGACGATGTCGATGATCAGCTTGACCGCGCGGACGAAGGCGGATGCGGGGTTGAGCAGGGAGAGGATCCACGTTATGCCCGCCATCACGATGGTGGGGGTGACGTACTGGATCACTTTGTCGAGGAGGTCTTTGCGGAGGTCGCCGATGCGCGTCTTGAGGTCTTCCCACATGCCGGCGATGCCGCGTTTGCGGACCTCGGCGGCGAGGGGGACGGCGGATTCGGCGACGGCGGCGGCTTGTGGGGGGAGCCGACGGGTGATGCGGGCCCAGATTGCCTGGGGGGTCAGGCCCAGCAGGCCCGCGAGCATCGTCAGGACGCCGCGGGTGTCGAACTTGGCGGGCAGTTGCAGGCCGGCCTCGGCGGTGCGGCCGAGCAGCCAGGTCATGATCCCTTGTTCGAGGTGGCGGACGATGTTGCTACCGAACAACTTCAGTCCCGCGCCGACCGAGGTGACGAGGTTGCCCAGGAAGGTGACCGGGCTGGCGAGGATCAGGTGGACCACTTGGCCCGCCTTGGCCAGCACGGCCAGCAGCAGGTGCATCAGCTCCTTGATGGTCCTGATGACGTCGCCGATCAGGCCGATCGCCTTGTCGACCAGGCCCTTGTTCTTCTCCTTCTCCGCGGCGATCTGGTCGTCGACCGCCTTGAGGCACTCGACGTACTTGCTCGCGAGGGTGTCCACGAGCTCGTTGCCCTTGTCGTCGACCGCCTGGCTCAGTTCCTCGAACTTGTCGGCGAACCCGGCCATCGCGTCCTTGCCGATCGTCTGCAGGTCGGCCGGGAGCTTGCGCACGTAGGCCTGCATCTCGTCGCGGCCCTTGGCGATGCGGGCTTTCGCCTTGTTCAGCTCGGCGCCCACGATGTCGGCCACCGTCGAGATGACCTGGCGCATCCGGCCGACGTACCCGGCGCGCGCCTCGTCGTAGAACTTGTTGACCTCGTCGGGCAGGCCGGCGAACTGGTCCTTGACCCACTTGGCCTTGCCGATGATGCCCGAGTACCGCGCGTCCTTGTACGCGTCCATCTTGCGCGTGTACTCGAGGGTGAACTGGACCCGTGCGTCCCTCTCGCCCTTGGTGAACGCCTCGTCGACCTTGGTGTCCAAACCGGACAGAATGGCCTCGACCTCGGTCTTCATCGTGTCGAAGACCTTCTGCAGCCCGGCGGTGACCTCGGCGCGTTTCTCCTCATCGCGGGACTTCGCGCCCGTCTTGCCGGAACCGACCTGCTGCCCGGTGGTCACCCGCCGCGCGCCCATAGCGGCCATCGCGGTGCCGCCGTGGCGTTTCGCCGGTGTGGTGGCCGACTTCAGCTCGGCGGACTCGGCCTTGCGCAGCTGCGGGGGAGCGGCCTCGGAGTGCTCCTCGGCCTTGCCCTTCGCCTGCAGGGCCTGGTTGAACGTGGGCTCGTTGGACTTCTGCAGCTGCGGCTCGGTGACCTGCGCGTCGGCCATCTGCTGGTTGACCTGCGCGGGACCGGCGGACATGTCCGTCGCGGACGCGGGTTGCCTGTCCGGCACGGCGTTCGCCGCGTCGGGCGCGGCCGGGGCGCCGGGCGGCCGGTCCGGCGCCATCGGCGTGACCTTCTTCTCCACCGCCACTGACGTGTCCGGTGCGGCCGCGGTGGTGTCCGCGATGTCCTCGGCCGAGTCCTTCTTGCCGTCACCGACCTGGCCCTGGACCTCGGCCTTGACCTCCTCCGGCTTCCCGGAGTCGGCGAACTTGTCGGCTTCGTCCAGGTTCTTCGGGGTCTTGGCCTCGATGGCCTTCTCCACCGCCGCGATGAACGCTGCCTTGTCGAACTCCTTGGGCTTGGCCTCGTTCATCTTCTCGGCGTTGGCGGTCTTGCCCTGCGCCTGCGCGTCGTCCTTCGGCGGAACCGAAGCGTCCT
>CBIMJO010000807.1:0-5205 GCA_966244135.1 uncultured Actinocrispum sp.
GCACTACAGGCTGGAGCGCTGGTGTCTGGGGGTTTTGTTGCTCCCTTAACTCTATATTAGAATTTTTCCGTCGGCTCTCCACCGCGACCGGATCCGGGTGAGCTGACATGGCGGGCCTGCGGGTACCTCCGGGCCGGGCGGGGCGGCTGTGGTTGCGGCGGCGGCTGGGCATCGCCGTGCGCGGATCCGATCTGCTGGAACGGAAACTGCGCGTCCTGCGCGCCGAACAGCAACGCCTGCGGGCGCGCGCGGACGTGGCGCACCAGCGGTGGCGGGATTGCGTGGCCGAAGCGGAAACCTGGCTGCTGCGCGCCGATCTCGTCGGTGGAGCGGCCTCGCTCGCCTCGTTGGTGCGACCACCACCCGCGAACGTGACGATCACCTGGGCGACGACGATGGGCGTGCACCATCCCGAGGGCGGTACGTGCACTATGCCGCAGTCGCTCGCGATACCGGCCAGCACCGCTCTCGTGCAAGCACGTGACGCTCATCAGCAGGCGGCCGTTGCAGCGGTCCAGCATGCCACCGCACAGGCCGCCATGACCCGGCTGTCCACGGAGGTCACCACCACCGCACAGCGGGTCCGCGCGTTGCGGCACCGATGGATTCCCCGCCTGGAGGCCGCACTGCGGCAGGTGGAGTTCGACTTGGAGGAACTGGAACGCGCCGAGTCCGTGCGCCGGCTGCGCGCCACCGGACCGGCAGGGAGGCAGAGATGACTGACACGAAACGTGGCGCGATGATCGTGGGTTTCGACGGTTCGATCCCCGCCCGGCTGGCGTTGTACTGGGCGGCGGTCGAGGCCACGAGCCGGCGGCTGCCGCTGCGCCTGGTGCACGTGTTCCGCTGGCCGCTGCCCGAGCTGGCGAACCTCGGTACCGAGCTGAAGTCCTTGGACCGCGATGGCCTGTATGAGGCCGCCAGGTCCGCGTTGGAAACGGCGGCCGAACGCTGCGCCGACCTGGCGCCGGACATCGACGTCAGCCACGACGTCCTGACCGGGGACCCGGTGGCGGTACTGTCCGCCCAGGCGGAGGGCGCGACGATGTTGGTGCTCGGCAACTCCGGGCAGACCGGCGTCGACGGGATCCTGGTCGGCGCCAGCGCGGCGGAACTGGCCCGCCGGGTCACCTGCCCGGTCGTGATCGTCCGGCCGACCCTTCATGACACGCGCGACGACCACAGGCAACGTGTGGTGGTGGGCGTCGACGACTCCCCGGCGGGGATGCGGGCCCTGTGGTTCGCCTTCGACTTCGCCGCCCGCCACCGCGCCGAACTGGTCGCTGTGCATGCCTGGTGTGACCTGCCCCTGGAAGGTCTGACCTCAGCGCTGGACATGGACATCGACGGCGCCTTGGTGCACGAGGAGGCCGGCGCGCTGCTGACCGCGGTGCTTTCCGGGCCCGCCAAGCAGTATCCGGGCGTGCGGGTGCGCCCGGTGGTCACGATCGACCGGCCCGCGAGAGCACTGCTGGAAGAGACCCGTGGCGCCACGCTCGTCGTCGTCGGCAGCCACGGCCGGTCGCAGTCGCCGCACGTGCCGCTCGGTTCGGTCAGCCATGCCCTGCTGCACTACGCCTCCTGCTCCGTCGCCGTCGTCCGCACCCCGGGCTGAGGAATCCGAAGGTCCCTCCCGTTGCCGGTCCATCGGCCCTGATCGCTGCGCGGCCATCTGCCTACGGTGGGATCCGGGAGCACCGGGAGGAAGCGATGATCGGGCCAGTGCGATGGTTGCGGCTGAGGGGTTTCGCACGTGGTGCGTTGCGACGTCCCTCTGATCGGGCCGAGCGCGGCCTGTTCCTCGTGACCGTCGCCGCCGCGTGCTTCGCGGTTCCGGTCGGCGGGATGGCGGTTGAGGCTCTGCCCCCGGATACGCCACCGCCCAACGCGTACGTGGTGTCGGCGGTGCTGACACAGGATGCGTTCACGCAGAACTACTACAGCGAGTACGGCACTTTCGGGCGCAGCAGTGTCACCGCGACTTGGCGGGCACCGAACGGGGAACCGCGCAGCGGTCAGATCGACGTTGAGCCCGCGGCCAGGGCGGGTTCGACCGTGCCGCTGTGGACGGACGGCACCGGGACAGTGATCGGAGCCCCGAGGCCACAGGACGAGCTGGAAGCAAGGGCGATCGTCGTCGGTCTGGCCGGTGCGGCCGGGTGGCTGCTCGCTGTGGCCGCGGTGTCGCTGTTGGCCGGCCGGCTGCTGCGGCGGCACAGGATCAACGGCTGGGGTGAGGAGTGGCGGCGAGTCGAACGCCAGTGGCACAACCCCGCGGGCTCATCGGACTGAACATCGGCCGGGCGGTGTGCCGAGGCCTGATCTGGCGACCACCTACCAGCAGGGCGCTGACGGCAGGTGATCGGCCGGGGGCCGGTGCGTGCAGCGCCCTGGCGGTCGCGCCGGTCGCGATGCCGTCGTCGACGACGATCACCGCGCGCCCTTCCGGCGGCCCGGGAGTCGCCATGGCCCCAGCATCGCCCGCCGTCGATGCGACGGTGGATCACGGCGGGTCCAGCCAGGTGGTGGCCGTGTAGCCGCGCACCTCGTGGCAGGGGATGATGACATACGACCAGAGCGGCTTGGGGGCGCCGCGGACCACGACATCACTCTTCGTGGGATTCTCCGCGCACCACTGTGCCGCCTGGCGGAGCTGGTCGGTCCACTTTGGAGCGTTGTGGCGGTAGGTCTGGTCGGAGCGGTAGTTGACCGCGGCGACGGCGAGCAGGAACGCGCAGAGCACGGCCAGCGGCCAGGTCGCGAGGCGACGTCTCGCGCCGGGGGCGGGCAGGAGCAGGACGACGAGCGCGGCGATCAGCAGTTGGGCCGGGATGGTCGTGTACCGCTGTGAGATCGACCCGGAGATCATGATCTGGAGTGCCAGTATCCCCACCGCGTGTGCGCTGAGGACAGCCGAGAGCGTCCATGCCGGGCGCAGCAGACCGCGCCGCGCGCCGAGTGCGGCGGACCCGACCACCAGTGCCACGATCACCCAGGCCAGCGCGACCACGCCTGCGCCGGGCAGGAAGGCGGAGACGGGGTCAGGATGTCCGCTCCTGGTGCCGAGCAACGCCTGCGGCAGCGCCCAGTCGGCGAACCGCTGGAGCGCCCATCCCGGGTCGAGCCGCATGGCGGTGTCGCGCCGGATCCCGCCAAGACCGGTCGTCCCGGCGGCGACCTACAGGGCGCTGCCGGCCGACACCAACGCGAACAGCATGGTGCTGAACCGGTCGCGCCGTGCGTACAGCCGTAGTGCCGCGAGTGGCAGGTATCCGACGATCAGCGCGGTGCTGAACGCCGTCATCCCGGCCGTGACGAGCGCGCCGGCCCGGCCCGCCCTGCTGGACGGCGTCCACACCAGGACCCAGAACAGCGCGTACAAGGCGAAGAAGTGCAGGCAGACCGGGCGGTTGTAGATCTCGGAGTACACGTTCTCGGCGACGGGCACCAGCAGCAGCGGGGCCGCGATCGAGACTCGTGCCACCGGGCTGTGGACATGGGCGCCGCTCGCGACGTACACCTGAACCGCGAGCAGCCCGCAGATCACCGCGGACGCGATGGACAGCACCGCGGCCGCCCAGCTGATCGGGAAGAACGTCGCCAGCTCGCCGAGCAGCCGCGGGCCGATCACGAAATAGCCTTGAACCGGGGTCAGCACCGCTTTCACGCCGGAAGTGTCGAGCGCGCCGCCCAGTATGTCGCGGGCGTCCTCCTCGAAAACCGATTGCAGCGGCCCGGTGCCGGTCGTCCGCAACAAACCGACCACCGTCGTGACCAGCACGGCGAGCAGGCCGAGCAACACTCCTGTCCTGGTCATGGATCTGTCACCGTGCACGCCAGGGAAAAGCCGGGCCATCCTCCCAGAGACGCGGGTGTGCGCCGGCACTGGCCGGTATTCCGGTTTGTGGTCGACGTCATCGCCTGATGTGCTGACGGTAGTCGTCACGCTGATCAATTCCTCCGCCTGCCGGCTTGGTCGCTTGATCAATTTATTCGAATTGCCTTGACGGTGGTCGTCTTTCCGCTGGTCACAGTGAACGACCGAGTGACGGAGGCACACTCTAGCGTGATGACACGAGGTCGATTCGGCCGCCTCGCTGGAGAAGATGTGCGAGTCCAGCAGTTTTCACGCGGTAGCGGATTCGCGCTTTGACCTGCGTGAACATTCGTCCGCGACGGGTCGGTGGTGCGAATACCGCAAATATGCCGGATTGACGGGATCGGTAGAGCGGGCAAGCGGATCCAGCGTCGCACCCGATTTTTCGCCAGGTGAGCTGGTGATAGCGTGTCGGGCCGCGGCGGATGGTGGTCCCGCACATCTTCGGGGAGGCTCAATTGGTGCCGGTTCACCTGGCCGAACGGGGAATCGAGTCCCGTTCTCGGCTGAGATCGTTGCTCTCGCCGCGAATTGGCCAGTATTTGGCCATTGCCGGCGGCACTGGCCTGATCGGCCTGCACGCCACCCGTTTCGGCGCCTGGATCGTCGACGACGCGGCCATCACGTTCGCCTATGCCCGAAGTATCGCGGAAGGCGATGGGCCGGTCCTGCAACCGGGGTCGGGCCCCACCGAGGGGTTCTCCAATCCGAGCTGGCTGGCGCTGCTGACGTTGGGCCGCCTGGCAGGCGTGTTCGATCACGGCAGCATCCTTGGCGTACCGGACTATGTGCTCTTCCCCAAAGCATTGGCGCTGCTCTGCTGCGCGGGGATTCTGGTCGCCGTCTATTGGGCGGCGCGCAACGTGGCGAAGCGGCCCGCGGTGGTCACCTTTCTCGCCGGTGCGTTGCTCGCGGCCATCCCGTCCTTCGTCATCTGGTGTTTCTCCGGACTGGAGAACCCGCTGTACGCGCTGGTGGTGACGTGGCTGGGTGCGGTCATGTTCAAAGCGACGATCGAGGACCGGCTGCTGGCCACAAGAATTGCGCTGCTGGCCGGTGCGCTGGCCGCGCTTGCCGCACTGACCAGACCGGATGGACTGGTGTACGGCGGTGCTTACCCGCTGGTCGTCCTGATTCAGATCCGCCGGTCGACCTGGCGCCGCTGCCTGCGATCGATCGTCGTCGCCGTGGCTGCTTTTGTTGTTGTGGTGGGCGCCTATGTCGTCTGGCGTTATCTGGAGTTCGGCCGGCTGACGTCGTTGCCCACGGTCGCGAAAGGGCAGTCGCTCCCGCACCCGTCGAACCTGGCGCGGGCGGGTGACCTGGTC
>CBIMJO010000808.1:0-5203 GCA_966244135.1 uncultured Actinocrispum sp.
CGAGAGCGGCGACCAGGACCGGCTCGCCGCCGGACCTCGGCACCGTGATCCAGCGCAGCAGGATCATCACCACGCCGAGCACCGCCAGCGTCATCCACAGCGAGGTGAGCATCTGGATCTGCCGGGTCAGCAGCTGCGCCATGATCAGGACGGACACGGCCAGCAGTGCCACGACCGGGAACCAGCCGAGGAAGTTCATCTGCCAGGCGGTCGTCGAGGTCGGCGCGCCCGGGGCGGCCCGTCCGACGACGTTGTCGGCGAGCCGGTACCACGGCAGGAAGCTCGCGACGAGCGCCACGATCCCGGCGTCCACGCCGATCCATTCCACCAGGGTGAACCGGTGCCTAGTGGCCGGCTTGTCAGTCACGGGTGCCTCCGCTGTCCGCGTTTGGCGGACAGTATGCCGGGTGGCGGGCCGCAGCGGACCCCCAACACCGCTGCGGCCGGGTCTACTGTGGATCGCGGCCCACGTACGCGAGGAACTTGGCCAGCTCCGGGGCGTCGTCCGGGATGGGGACCTGGACGTCGAACGCGGCCGTGGGACGGTCGCTGGGGAACCGCTTCATCACCGTGAGCGCTGTCGCCGCGAGTTGTTCGTCCGGTTCGTACGGAACGTCGATGGTCGTGGCGACGTCCCAGCCGTGCGCGACGGTGTCGACGAAGTGCATGGCCACCGCGGTCGAGCCACGCACGACACCGAACACACCGATGCGCATGTCCCGCTCCAGCACCGAGTCCGGCCCGAACGGGTCCAGGTAGAGGTCCGCGGCGCGGTGGTAGTCGGCGACCGGGTCCGGCCCGATCCGGCCCGCGTTCCAGTCCACTTCGGACGGATCCGTGCCGGAGACCGTCGCGGCGGCGAACCCGAGGTTCTCGCTGATCAGGTGGCGCAGCAGGCCGTGCAGGGTCCAGTCTGCGCACGGCGTCGGCAGGGTCAGCTGCTCCGGCCGCACGAAGGACACGACTTCACCGGCCAGTTTCATGGCCTGCCGGTCCAGCTCACGCAAGTCCACGTAACCGACCCTAGGAAGCCGATTGGCACCCCGGAAGGTCCAATCTGGCTCCTCTTCGACTGGGCCAATACCATGGACCGGTGGAGTTCCACGTCAGCCTGGTCGGCCGGGAGGACCTCGCCGGTCAGATCTTTCAGCAGGTCAGGGCCGCGATCCTGGACGGGCGGCTGCGCGCGGGCGACGCCCTGCCGCCGACCCGGGAGCTCGCCCAGCGACTCGCTGTGTCGCGGAACACGGTCAGCGCGGCCTACGACCGGCTCACCGCCGAGGGGTTCCTGGCCGCGCGGACCGGGTCGGGCACGTTCGTGCGGGAGGCCGGTCTGGGCAGCCGGCCGGAGCCCGCGCGCGGCCAGGACCTGCGGGCGCTGCCGGTCTGGGACACCATCTCGCCGCCGCGGCGGGACGACCGGCGGTTCGAGTTCGACTTCCGGATCGGCATCCCGGACATGCGGCTGTTCCCGTTCGCCAGCTGGCGCCGGATCCTCGCGCGGCAGTTCACGCCCGCGACGATGGAGGCCGTCGTGCACGACAGCGCCGCTTCGCATCCGGCGTTGAGCGCGGCGCTGGCCCGGCACATCGGGGTGTCCAGGGCGGTGCGTGCCTCCGCCGACGACGTGCTGGTGACCAACGGCGCCCAGCAGGCGGTGGACCTGGTGGCGCGGATCCTGCTGGAACCTGGATCCGTTGCGGCAGTTGAGGATCCCGGGTACATCGGGCCTCGGGACGTGTTCCGTTCGCAGGGCGCGACGGTGGTCGGTGTGCCGGTCGACGACGAGGGGATCGTCGTGTCGGCGCTGCCGTCCGACGCCCGGCTGGTGTACGTCACGCCATCGCACCAGTTCCCGCTCGGCATGCCGATGTCGTTGTCCCGGCGGACCGCGTTGCTGGACTGGGCCGAGCGGACCGGCGCGGTGATCATCGAGGACGACTACGACAGCGAGTTCCGGTTCGGCGGGCGGCCGATCGAGCCGCTGCAGAACCTGGACCGCAGCGGGCGGGTCGTCTACGTCGGCTCACTGTCCAAAGTGCTCATGCCACCGCTGCGGCTGGGATTCCTGATCGCGCCGCCGAGCCTGCGGCCGGCGTTGCGCGCGGCCAAGTACGTCAACGACTGGCACTCCACCCGGCCGATGCAGGCCACGCTCGCGCAGTTCATCGACGAGGGCCTGCTGGCCCGGCACATCCGGCGGACCCGCAGCGAGTACCGCGCCCGGCACGAGCTGATCACCGCGATCTTCCGGCGGGACTTCGCCGACGTGCTCACCCCCGTTCCGGTCGTCGCGGGGATGCACGTGTCCGCGTACCTGACCGCCGGACCGGACGATGTGGGCATCGTGAAGCGGGCCCGGCGGGCCGGGGTCGCGGTGCATGCGTTGTCCCCGTTCAGCCATGAGCTTCCCGGCCGGCCGGGGCTCGCGCTCGGCTACGGCGGCATCCAGCGCGACTCGATCGTGGAGGGGCTGCGCCGGTTGAGGGCCTGTATCTCCAGTGTCCGGCGGCCTGGCTAATATTCGCCGGTGATCCGTCGCCCGGTGTTGATCGCCGCCGCCTTCTTGCTGGCCGGATGCTCCTCGTCCGGCACCCCCGCGCCCGCCGCGCCCGCTCCCCCCTCGCAGCCGGACACGCCCGTCGCCGAACAGGTGAAGGCGGAGCCGCTGACCCCGGAGAAGCTGCAGACCCTGTGGTGGAGCTGGGCCAGCTCGGCCGAGCCGGGCCAGAACCCGGTCGAGGACCCGACCGGGCAGTACTGCGGCGACAGCCAGCCGTTCGGGGTGTGGCTGGTGGCGGGCACCAAGGGCGGGACCGCGGACCGGCACTGCCAGGTGCCGTCCACCCTGCCGCTGGCCGGGCCGGCCGTGAACATGATCGCGCCGGATGCCGCGGCCTGTACCAAGTTCCTCAACGCGGCCAAGGGCGAGGCGCTCGTCGACGACAAGCCGCAGCAGCTCGAGAAGATCGAGCCGATGAAGATCACCTACGACTCGGAACAGGGTCCCCAGCAAGGTTTCGGCTGCGGCCTCTGGGTCCGGGTGAACCCGCTGGCGCCCGGCGAGCACACGCTGACGTTGCGCGGCAGCAGCGGATCCATGAGCACGGAAGCCAACTACGACCTCACCGTCGTCAAGCTCCCCTGACCCTCGTGGGTGGTCCCGCGCGAACGGGACCACCCCGGAAGTCCTTACAGGGCAAGGGTTCCCTGGGAGACGATGACAGCGGCGCCGGCAACCTCGACGGACTCGATCGCGTCGAGGGTGCCGTTGACGCGGGCGTAGAGGGTGCTGGGGCGGTTGATCTCCACGCCCTGGCTGATCTCGATCTCCTGTCCGAACTGGACCTTGCCGTGCCGTGCGAGGTGCACCGCCAGCAGACCGGCGGCCGAACCGGTGGCCGGATCCTCCGGCACGCCAAGGGAAGGGCCGAACATCCGGGTCTTCCAGCGCTGCCCGGAACCGGCGAAGCAGCTGACCCCGATCCCCGGCAGGTCGGCGAGCAGGCTCAGGTCCGGCTTGAGGCGGCTGACCACGTCGAAGTTGTCCAGCATCACGAAGCAGTGCACGGCCCCGTTGTCGTACACCTCCACGGGCAGCACCGAGTAGCGCACACCGAGCGCGTCGAGCAGGTCCTCCGCGCCGATGAACTCGCGCCAGGTCGGGATCGGCTGGGACATCCGGCCCGACACGATCGCGCCGCCGGCGTCCCGCTCCAGCGCGACCGGCACCAGACCCTTGCCGGTCTCCAGCCGGATCACATCAGCCGTCGACGACTGCCCGAGCACGTACGCGGTGCCCAGGATCGGATGCCCGGCGAACGGCAGCTCCACGGCCGGGGTGAAGATCCGGACGGCGGCGTCGGCGTCGCCCGAGGGCGGCAGCACGAACACGGTCTCGGACAGGTTCATCTCGCGCGCGATGGCCTGCATGAGGTCGGCGGGCACGTCCTGGCCCGCGGTGAACACCGCGACGGGGTTGCCCTTCAGCGGCCGCGAGGTGAAGACGTCGGCCACGACATACGGATGCATGTGGGAGAACCTACAGCTTGAGGTCGAGGCCCATGCCACGCAACAAGGTCTGGAACTTCGCCGAGGTCTCCGCGAGTTCGAGGGCCGGTTCGGAGGCGGAGACGATCCCCGCTCCGGCGTACAGCCGCAACGACTGGTCGGTGACCTCGGCGGACCGCACCGCGACCACCCACTCGCCGTCCCCGGCGGCGTCCACCCAGCCGACCGCGCCGGTGTAGAAGCCGCGGTCGAACGACTCGATCTGGGCGATCGCGTCCCGGGCCGCCCGGGTCGGCGACCCGCAGACGGCAGGGGTGGGGTGCAGGGCGGCGGCCAGGGTCAGCGCGGTCACGCTTGGGTCGGTCAGCTCGCCGGTGATGCGGGTGCAGAGGTGCCACATGCTGGGCGTGGACGCCAGGGTGGGCGCCGGGGAGACGTCCAGGCGGCGGCAGAACGGCCGCAGCGCCTCCACCTCGGCCTCGACCACCCAGCGGTGCTCGTCGTGGTCCTTGCGGGAGGCGAGCAGCTCCTGGGCGTTGGCGCGGTCGCCGGCCGGCTCCTTGCCGCGCGGCCGGGACCCGGCCAGCGGCTGGGACAGGAACTTCGACCCGCTCCGGCGGACCAGCAGCTCCGGGCTGGCCGACACCAGCGTCGTGCCGGGCGACGGCAGCGGCGTGGCGAAGGTGTACCCGTGGCTGTTGATGGCGGTCAGGTTGCGCAGCATCCGGCGCATGTCGGCGGGCGCGTCCAGGTCCAGCTGCAGCGTCCTGGCCAGCACGACCTTGCCCAGGCCGCCGGTCCGCAGCAGCGGCAGGGCCCGGGCGACCTGCGCCTCGTACTCCTCCGGCGCCGGGGACTGGGTCACCCGGTAGCCCGGCAGGAACGGCTCCTGCGTGCCCGCCCGGGGCGCCGCGCCCCACAGCACCGATCGGGGCAGCAGGACGTGCGCCTCACCCGTGTCGTCGTAGGGCAACGCGCCGACCGCGATCCCGCCGTGCTCGGCCAAAGCGTCGTTGACCTGCACGGACAGCGCGTCGGTGTTCTTCTCGGACAGGACCTGGCGGGGGTCTCGCGCGAGCAGGGTGTGCTCGGGGGTGGCGAAGTAGAACGCACCGGGTTCGTAGTCGGCCAGGGCGTGTATCGAAGCCCCTGTTCGATGAGAGCCGGGATCGGGGTGGTTCCTGGCGTCGCC
>CBIMJO010000809.1:0-5201 GCA_966244135.1 uncultured Actinocrispum sp.
GCACCTGCCGCCGTTGATCGTGGACGACGAGCAGGCCGTCGCCATCGCGCTCGCGTTGCAGACGGCTCCGGCAACGGTCACTGGAATGGGTGATGCCACGAAGCGCGCGTTGAACTCCATCAGCGAACTGCTGCCACCGCACTTGTCCCGGCGCCTGGCCACGTTCTCCGTCGAACAGATCGAGAACGCCTGGGAACTGGCGCCGCCACAGGTCGATCCGGCCCTGCTGGCGCAGTTGAGCGCCGCCGCGCAGGGGCGTGACCTGGTCCGGTTCAGCTACACCTCCAGCGGGCCCCGGCTGGACGGGACGGGTGAGGTGGTGGTCGAACCACATCGCCTGGTGGTCTGGTCCGGGCGCTGGTACCTGGTGGGCTACGACCAGCGCGGGAAGTCCTGGCACGCCTACCGGCTGGACCGGATCTCCGACCTGGCGCCGACCAGCTGGGGCTTCAGCCAGCGGGACATGCCGGACAAGGACATCACCCGGTTCGTCCAGAACCAGCCGGACCGCGGGGACGCCGCCGACGCGTGGCCGTGTTACGGCACGGTCCTGATGGAGTGCCCGGCGCATCTGGTGGCCAAGTGGGCACCGGGAATCGCGAGCTTCGAGGCCGTCGACGAGCGGCTGACCCGGATCCACATGGGAGCGTGGTCATGGGCGGCGCTGATCGGCTTCCTGGTGACGTTCGCCTGCCCGTTCAAAGTGGAGGGTCCGCCGGAGCTCGCCGACGCGGCCCGCCGGATCACCAAGCGGGTCAACGTCGAGGTACCGGCCAAGCGGCGCGGTGGTCAGCCGAGCGCGAGCCGGTGACGCAGATCGGCCCGCACGGCCCGCATCCCTTCCTCGAGGCCGAGGAAGGGCGACGACCCCAGATCGGTCCAGACCCGTGACTCGGCCGTGAGGTCCACATTGGTCACTGCGGTCACGTCCTCGTGCACGACCGGGACCGGGCGGTCGAACAACCGCTGCGCCATGGTGAGCAGCCCCTCGATGCGGAACGGACGGCCGCTGGCGAAGATCTTGCAGACATAGGGATCCCCGCCCGCGGTCCGCACCCGGGCCGCTTGCACCGCCGCCACGGCCATTCGGGCGCAGTCCCGCGCGTAGATGTAGTCGCGGGTGGTCTCCAGCGACGCCCTGAGCGGCAACGGTTCCCCGGTCAGCTGGGCTTTGACGATCGCGCTCACCAGGCCCTGGTTCTTGGTGAGGTTCTGCCCGGGGCCGTACAGGTTCGTGATCCGCGCGGCCACGGCCGGCAGCCCCCGCGACCGGGCCAGGGAGCCGACCTCTTCCTCGAGCCGGAGTTTGGCCTCACCGTAGGGATTCACGGGAACCGCCGGGGAGAACTCGGTGAACGGCGCGGTATCCGAGCCCGCGTACGCCCCGCCCGCCGAGGACGCGAAGAAGATCGCGCCCTTCGACGGCCCGGCTGGCCCGTCGGCGATCCCCGCCAGCAGCCGGCTCACCTGACGGCGTTCCCGCTCGACCTGATCGGCCCCGGTGTGGAACACCGCCAGCCCGGCACACCAGTACAGGTTCCAGTTGCCTTGCTGCGCCGCCAGAAACCGGCCCAGTGTGTAGAGCTGCTCACCTGCCCGGGCGTGGTCGGGCCAGTCGATCCGCACCCGCTCGCTCAGCCGGCCGCCCAGCACCGCGCAGACGTGCCGGCCGAGCAACCCTCCCCCGCCGACGACGAACTCCTTGGCCAGCAAGGATCTCTGCTGGGGAACACTGACAAGTTCGTCGTACAGCACGGCGGACATCGGTCCGGCTCCTTCCGGTGGCGAACGTCAGCACGCGGCACAGACATGGGCCGTGTGGTCGCAGGCAATGCCGAGGAGGCGGTCCCGTACCAACGGATCCGGATGCCCGTCGGCGGCCTCCAGGGCGAGGTTCCACACCACTTCCTGTTGTCTGGTGTCCAGCAGCAGCCGCACCAGGCCCTCCCAGGCCAGGCACAGGTCAACGAACTCCGCGCCGAGGTCGAGCCGCTTCGCCAGTTCCCCGGACCGGGTCAGGGTCCTGAGCACCACATGACCGTCGGGTCCGCGGGACGGGCTGATCCGGCTGGCGCCCACCAGGCCGTTCGATGCCTTGTAGTGCCGCAGGGCGGCCTGCACGACCCGGCGCTGCTCCTCGTACCCGATCGTCTCCTGGGCCTGCAGGTGCGCGGCGTGCAGCAGCAACGGATGGATCCGGTAGGCGCCGGAATGCGTGCGCTGTACCAGAGCCCGGTCGGCGAACCGCCGGTACGCCCGCCGGGCCCAGTCGGCCGAGACACCGAGCGAGGCCGCGATCGAGGCCTCGTCCAACTCGGGACAGGGCAACAGGGACAGCCGCAGGTACCGGTCGCGGTCGAAGTCCTCCAGGCTGGTCAGCGACGTCATCAGCCGGCCGACCAGGCTGCGCCCGGGCACCTCCAGCTCGTGCAGGGCCGTCGCCGAGGAGGCCAGCCGGTCGCTCAGCTCGCGGAAGTCCACATAGTCGCGGGTCGAGATGCGGGCCGCGGCGAGGCGAAGCGCCAGCGGCAGGTTGGCGCACTGCTGGACCAGCGCCCGGGCGTCGCGCGCCTGACCGCCGGTGAACCGCTGGTGCACCATCCGGCTGAGCATCTCCAGGCACTCGTCCTCGTCCGGCACCTCGAGGGAAATGTGCTGGGCGCCATCGATTCCGTTGAGGATGATCCGGGAGGTGATGATGCAGGCGCTGGTACCCGACGGGGGTATCAGTGGTTCAACCTGTTCGATGGCACGCGCGTCGTCCAGCACGATGAGCAGCTTCAGCCCAGACGTGACGCTTCGCCACTGCGCCAGGCGGCCCTGCTCGGACGACGGGATGTCCTCGTCGGCGATGCCCATCTGCCGTAACAGAACCCCGAGCGCACTCGACACGCTCGCCGTCGTGGCGCACGAGAACCCGTCCAGGGAAACGAAAAGCTGGCCGTCCGGATAGTGCTGGGCCAGTTGGTGCGCCACATGCACGGCCATCGCCGTCTTGCCGACGCCGCCCATCCCGTGGATCGTCGCGACTGCGGGCTGAACCGCCCCCGCGCGCGACAACATCGCTCGCAGCGCACCGATCTCACGGACCCGGCCGCCGAAGTCGTGCAGATCCCTGGGCAGGCAGCGCGGCCCGACCGGAGAACCGGGGCGGTCCGGCACGATCGCGGCGTGCGTGTCGGTCACCGGGCCATCGGGGGCCGTGATCACCGAACCAGCGTGCACCGACCGCCCGTGGATCTTGGCCGCGGCGTGCAGGATCGAGGTCAGCTCGTCGGACCGGCCGCGCTCCCGGAACGCCGGCAGGGCCTTGTTCAGCAGCACCCGGTGCTGCTCCACCAGTTCGAAGATCTGGCGCTCCTCGCTCTGCGGCTCCGAGCCCTCGCACGGGCGGCCGCGCCAGAGCGCCAGCGCCGAGTAGGCGGCCGACAGGTCCGCGTCGGTCGCCAGGGAGCCGGCCATCACCTGGTCGAACAGCCGGCAGAACTCCGACACGTCGGACTGGTCCGGCGTCAGCCGCAACATGTAGCCGTCCTGCGAGGTCTCCACCAGGTCCCAGCCCTCGTCCAGGCTGAGCCGCAGCGCGGAGATCATCTTGCGCACCTGGTGGCTCGCGCTCGGCGGCCGTTGCCGGCCCCACGCCGCGTCCAGCAGGCCCTCCATCGCCACCGAGCGTTCCGGCTTCAGGGCGAGGTAGGAGACCACGGTCCGATATTTGCGCCCGCTCAACTGAACAAGGGCGTCGTCACTCCGTACCCGGAGCGGGCCCAGCACGTCAAAGCGGATGGCACTCATGCAACTTCCCCCAGAAGTCTCGTCCCCGGACGCGATTGATCAGCAGCAGAAGTAAAATTGAATAAGGTCCCTATCGAATCATCGGGAAAACGAGATCATGGTCTCGCTGCGCCAAGTCCGCGGCACTGCGGCGGGCCACCAGACAGCAACTGCCTGAACAGGTCCATACACCCACCCCCATGGGTTCGATTCACACCTCAGTCACACTATCACCGAGGACCTGCCTTGTCAGGAGTTTCAATTCCGGTCGGCTGCCCGGCGATACCCACGGGAAAAGTGATCCGGGACACAGGCATGCGGGCCCGCCGGCCGGGGCGGTCGAACGACCGAAAACCCGCGCCGGCGAACCCTTTGCCGCCTATGGACTTCGTCAGTGCGCCGGCGCCAGCACCTCACTCCTGATCCGGGTCCACTGTTCGATCCCACGCAGATGCCGGGGCATCGTGGTCACCACAGTGGACAATCCCGCCCGTACCGAAGGCAGCCGCTTGGCGGCCATACTCAGCACGGTTCCCGGGCCGATCTCGACGAATTTCCGGGCACCGTCACCGAGAGTGCCGCGAAGGGCACGCCAGAATTCCACCTTTTCGGCCATCTGCCGGGTCCAGAACGAAGCGGGCAAAGCATCCGGACCCCCGACGAGGGCGCCCGAGTAGCCCGAGACCATGGGTATTTCCGGCACCGACAAAGCGGTTGAGCGCTTGACCAGAAACCCCTCGAACTCACGCGCGGCCGGCCGCAGGAGCGGTGAGTGGAATGGCTCGGTGGACGCCACCCGCATACACGAAACCCCGCCGGATCGCAGCTGGTTCACCGTCGCCGCGATCTCGTCCTCGGCACAGCTCACCACGCATTGGTCGTCCGCGTTCTCCGCCGCGATGACGGCCTGTCCGCTGAGCATTTCGCCGACCGGGCCGGCCGGCGCCCGGCAGCCGATCATGCCGCCGCGCGGCGCCAGGTCGAGCAGCCGCGCCCGTTCGGCCAGCAAGGCCCCGGCCAGCTCGAGATCGAAGACTCCGGCAAGGGTCGCCGCCGCCAGCTCGCCCACGCTGTGCCCGATCAGCGTCACGTCGGCGTCGCGCAGTTCGTCCAGCCAAACGACTCCGGCGGCGTAGTCGATCCCGAACAGCAGTGGCTGTGCGAAGGAGCCGCGGCTGAGCTCCGCCGTGGTCCCGTTGAGCCACACCTCGCGCAGGCGCTCGGCGCCGGGACCGAACGCCCGCAGGAAGTCCTCGAACGCCCGGCTGAACCGCGGATCCGAGTAGTAGAGCGCGGCCCCCATCGCGGTGAACTGCGATCCCTGACCGGGCAACATGAGAACGACAGAGGTCATCGGGTCACCACCCCACCACGCCGGCCGTGAACGACGGCAAGTCGTTGGCGCGGAACGTCCGCACCGCGGGCAG
>CBIMJO010000810.1:0-5201 GCA_966244135.1 uncultured Actinocrispum sp.
TCCTGGACGCGCTGCCACCGCAGGGTCGCGCCGCGGGCGTGGGTCAGGTAGTACGACCCGAACGCGTCGGCCATCAGCTCCAGCCGCCGGGAGGCCTCCGGCCCGGTCAGCGTGGTCTGGGTCAGTCCCTTCTGGAACTGCACGTGGTGGCCGAACTCGTGCGCCAGGATCGCCTTGCCGGCGACGTCGTCCAGGCCCACCGCGGTGAACCCGGCGAGAACGCCGTCACCCATCACGATCTCCGGCGGCACGGTGCCGAACCCGGGGATGTCCAGCCCGCCCAGTGCGAACGCGTTGAACGTGAAGAACGGGTGGTTGCCGTGGTCGAACTGGTCCTGGTCCATCAGCGTGGCCACCGCGTCGGCGAACGACGCCGCGAACGCCGGGTCGAGCCCGTAGCCGACCTGGAAGACCCGGGTCAGCCGTGTCCGGTCGGTCAGCACAGCGCCGTGCATCGGCGCGATCACGATCTTGCCCGACTGGATGTCCCAGAACCTGCCCAGGTCACGGAAGGTGTGCGTGATCTGGGTGGTGTACTCGCCGTGCAGGCCGAACTGGGTGCCCGAGTCCTGCGGGAACAGCACGGTGTCCAGCAGCACCAGCTGGAAGCTGTTCACCGACGTGGCGACGCCGCGGTCGATGGCCGACCAGTTCTGCTCGGACGCGACCAGCCAGTCACGCACTGGCGTGGCGGTTGTGCACTGGTAGTCGGCCGGGTTGATGACCTCGTCGTCGAGGCCGAGCTGGTCCTCCAGCGCCTTGGCGTGGGCCACGGCGGCGGCCGGGATGGACTGGAGCTTGGCCAGCAGGGCCTGGCTCTGGTCAGTGGTCAGTGACGTCTGCGCCTGGGCCGGCGCGACCGCGGCACCCCCGATGAGTACGGCGACGAGCGCCGCTTTCGTGATGGTCTTCCAGGCCACTTGGGCTCCTTGGGTCAAACGGCGGAACCAGGTCAGTATCGGTCGGCTGACCTGCGGAAACGAGGTCGTAAACCGGCATGTCGGGAACCTGACAACTGCATTCGGGACTATCTTCGTCGTGAATCTCGATGTGACGAAAACACGAAAACCGGCCTCGACGGGATGCAACAGTCCTCTCGGAGCTCGTGGGCACAGGCGGACGATGTGTGCGCGGCGACGTTCCTGGCCGCCTGGCGCAAACGGCGGGACGTGATGCTGTGCACTCCAGTGCGGCCGGCAGGGCGTCGACCCCTACGGCCTTACCTGTCCAGCACCGGCACGTTTTCGACCTCGCGATGGTCCGCACCCCCGGCGCGACCGGCTGATCCCCGGTTCACCCTCCGCCGGGGCGGCCATGCCGCTAACGTAGTGGCTCGGTTACTCAGGGGAGGGAGTGGCTGGATGGTGGACAACCCGCTGATCGCGCAGCCGGTGAGCCAGACCAGGGGATTCTCCGGGATCCCGATCGCCGAGGACGCGGTGTCGGCCGCCGAGGGGCTGGCCTCGGGCGACTGGGTGGAGGGCGGCCTCGGCGCCGTCGCCACCGGCGCAGACATCGCCGACACCCTGGCCAACCCGTTCGGGGCGCTGTTCGCGGCCGGCGCCGGATGGCTGATGGAACACTTCGAGCCGCTCCGCCAGGCCCTGGACTGGCTGGCCGGCAAGCCCGAGGTGATCGCGTCCTACGGACAGACCTGGGACAACGTCGGCAAAGCGCTGGCCGCCATCAAGACCGGCCACGAGGACGCGGTCCGCGCCGACCTGACCAGCTGGCAAGGTGAGGGCGCGGACTCCTACCGGGAGCGTTGCGCCGAGGTCACCGATGCGTTGACCTCGGCGGCGTCGGTGTCGGGCGGCCTGTCGACCGCCACGACGATCATGGGCTCGTTGGTCGACATGGTCCGCTCCACGGTGCGGGACCTGATCGCACGGCTGGTGGGCAACGCGGTTCAGTGGTTGCTGGAGGAGGCGTTCACGCTCGGCCTGGCGACCCCTGTGGTGGTCGGGCAGATCACGACCGCGGTGTCCAACGCGATGGCCAAGGTCAGCAAGCTGCTGGCCAAGGTCACCGAGTCGATCCGGCGGGTCACCCCGCTGCTGAAGAAGCTCGAGGACCTGTTCGCGAAGATCGCGGACAAACTGAAGAAGCTCCGCGCCGAGGGCCGCATGCACACGCCCGAGGGCGGCAGGATCCGCGGTGACACGCCCGGCGCCCGGACCTCGCCGAATGCTCACGCCGGCGACCCGATCGACTCGGCGCGGGCGCCGAAGGACCGGCCGGACTGTGGTGACCCGGTCGATCCGGTCACCGGGCACGTGTTCATGACCATGACCGACGTCGAGCTGCCCGGCCTGCTCGACCTGGTGATCGAACGCACCCACCTGTCGTCCTACCGGTCGGGCCTGCTGTTCGGTCCGTCCTGGGCGTCTACTTTGGACCAGCGGCTGGAGCTGGGGCCGCAGGGGATCGTGTTCCTCACTGGCGACGGCCGGGCGTTGACCTATGCGTACCCGTCGGACTCGCCAGTGTTTCCCACGCATGGTGCGCGCTGGCCGTTGAACCGGACCCTGGACGGGTACACCGTGTCGATGCCGGAGGAGGGGCGCACGCTGCATTTCGGGGTGACCGGGCCGGTGTGGGCCTCGGGTTCCCGCCGGGCGCTGCTCGCCATCACCACCGGTGCCGGGGGTCGGATCGATTTCTCCTACACCGATGGCGAACTGTCGGACATCCGGCATTCCGGTGGCTACCACGTCAATGTGGACACCGTGGACGGTCGCGTCACCGGTCTTCGTCTCGAGGGTGTCCAGCTGGCGTCGTATGAGTACTCGGATGGCGACCTGACCGGTGCGTTGATCGCCGGGCGGGCGGCGGCGCGGTTCACCTATGAGTCGGGCCGGATCACGTCGTGGACCGACGGCAACGATGAGTGGTACCGGTACTTCTACTCCTCGTCGGGGCAGTGCACGCACACCGAAGGCAAGGACGGCGCGCTCAGCTCCCGGTTCTACTATCAGCCGGGGTCCACCGTGTACACCAACGCGCTCGGGCACAGTACGACCTACGTGTACAACTCGCTGGGGCATGTTGTTCGCGAGACCGACGCACTCGGTCATGCGACGGAGTCCACTTGGGACTCTTACGGCAATCTGCTGTCCCGGACCGATCGGCTGGGTCGGATCACCCGGTTCCTCCGGGACGCGGATGGGACTTTCCTGGGGATGACCCGGGCGGACGGCGCCGCGGTCGTGGTCACCCGGGACGACGACGGACGTGTCGTGCAGGTCGACGATGTTCTTGGGACTTGGCGGCATTCCTATGACTTCGCTGGTCGGCTCGTGGCTTCCACGACGCCTGACGGTGCGACCACACGTTACGGCTATGGTTCGAACGGTCATATCACGTCGATCACGGATCCGCTCGGTGGCGTGACCACGGTCGAACCGAACGCGGCCGGGCTGGCGATGACCGTGACCGATCCGCGCGGCGCGGTGACCCGGTACTCGCGCGACCAGTTCGGGCGGGTCACCTCCCGGACCGATCCGCTCGGCAACGTGACGCGGCAAGGGTGGACGGTCAGCGGGAACCCGTTGTGGCGTAGCCTGCCCGACGGCAGTACCGAGCAATGGCGGTACGACACCGAGGGAAACCTCGTCGGGTATGTGGATCCGACGGGTCAGGTCACGCGGATGACCGTGACCAGTTTCGACCGCCCAGCCAGCGTCACCACTCCCGACGGTGCCCAGACGGCGTATGCGTATGACGCCGAGTTGCGGCTTGTGAGCGTGACCGACCCGCAGGGCCTGGTGTGGCGGTACTCGTACGACGCCGTGGGAAATCTGGTGCAGGAGACCGATTTCAACGGGCGGACGGTCAGCTACTCGTGGGATGCCGAGGGACAGCTTGTGTCCCGGACGAACGCCGTTGGGCAGACGATCACATTTGCCTATGACTTGCTGGGCAATGTCGTGTCGCAGGTGGTTGACGGCCGGGAGACCGTGTTCGCTTACGCTGTCTCCGGCGAGCTTCTCGGTGCGTCCAATCCGGACTGTTCGGTGTCGTTGACGCGGGACGAGATGGGGCGGGTGGTGGCTGAGACGGTCTCTGGCCGGACGGTCGCCAGCAGGTTCGACGTCGCCGGCCGCCGGACCGGACGGACCACTCCCGCGGGTGTTCAGTCCACATGGGACTATGATGCGCTGGACCAGCCGGTGGCGTTGCACACCTCCGGCCAAAGCCTGCAGTTCTCGTATGACGATGCGGGCCGGGAGGTGCTTCGCCGGCTTCCGGGGGCTTCCTTGAGCCACTCGTGGGACGCGGCATACCGGTTGCGTTCTCAGGTTCTGGGTGGGCAGGTGCGCGGGTGGACCTACCGCGCGGACGGCTATGTGACCTCGTCGACGGACACCGCTTTGGGTGATCGTTCGTTCACTCTGGACCCGGTCGGCCGGGTGCTCCAGGTCGGCTCCGAGTCGTACACCTACGACCTGGCCGGCAACATCACCTCGAATGCGTCCTACACCGGGACTCTGGTGCGGTCTTCGGGTCGCGCGCGGTTCACCTACGACGCTCAGGGGCGCGTGATCAGCCGCCAGGTCCGTACGCTTTCCGGTGGTGTGCGTGCGTGGCGGTTCACCTGGGACGCCGAGGATCGGTTGGTTTCGACCGTGACCCCGGATGGCGTTCAGTGGCGGTATGCCTACGATCCTTTCGGCCGGCGGATCTCCAAGCAGCGCCTGTCGGCCTCAGGCGCGGTCATCGAAGAGTTCACATTCGCCTGGGACGGCACACTCCTCGCCGAACAAACCCACACGACCAACGGCGTGACTCAGGTGACCACATGGGAGTACCACCCTCTCAACGAACACCCAGTCGCCCAGACATCCTCACTGCGCACCGCGCCGCAGGACGTCATCGACCGCCAGTTCCACGCCATAGTCACAGACCTGATAGGCACCCCCACCGAACTGGTCGACACCACCGGCACAGTCGTCTGGCGCCACCCAACCACCCTCTGGGGCCTCCCTCTCACCTCACCACCAGCCACCGGCCCGACCTGCCCCCTGCGCTTCCCCGGCCACTACGCCGACCCCGAAACCGGCTGGCACTACAACTACTTCCGCCACTACGACCCCACCACCGCCCGCTACACCACCCCCCCCCCCCACCGCCGCGAAGGCCGCCCCCACCCCCCCACCAAACGCCCCCACCCCCCCCAAAGGCACCGCCCCCCACGCCCG
>CBIMJO010000811.1:0-5196 GCA_966244135.1 uncultured Actinocrispum sp.
ATGTTCCGAGCCTGGGGCAACCGCAACACCTTCTGGCGCAGCACGCAGGACGACCCGTTCTGGCACAGCAACGGCGGTTTCCTGCCGGGTGACCTGATCCGCTTCACCGCCAGCGGCTCGACCCAGATCGCCACGTGGGGATCGCACAAGCCGGCGTCCGGCGACGTCGGTGACATCGCCCCGGACGACGGCCGCTGGCCGCTTCCGGGTTCGCCGAAGTACGGACTGCTCATGCGGGTGCGCACCGGCTCCGCGGTGTGGGTGAGCGGCCGCGGGTTCGCCCGTCCGATCAACCCGGGCCAGTGGCAGTACATCGGTCAGGACAGCGGCTGCCTGACGGTCAAGCAGGCGCCGGGCGAGTTCGAGTTCCTGATCAACGACGCCAACATCGGCGACAACAACGACGGTCCCGACGTCGTCGCCGCCCAGTGGCGCGGCACCCCGTACTACACCGGCTGATGCGAACGGTCCGGTCCCGCCAGCGGCGGGGCCGGACCCTGATTCCGTTGCAATGCGCGGAAATGCGGGTTTCGGTCAGGCGCACCCTATCGGGCGATCGCGGGCGGGCAGGTGGGTGCGGGATCCTTCGGGCACTTGGCCGAGGGGGCTGACGATGGTGTTCGCGGTTGCGGTGACAGCCGGAAAAATCTTGGGAATCCGCGGGGAGAACTCGCGGTCTGCTCGCACGTACCTCCCGACACGGTCCGACCGGTGCCCTTCGGGAGGAAAGATGACGACGGCTCAAGGCGGTGCGCGATGACCGCCGACCACAGTGACCTGGTGCAACGGCTGCGGTTCGCCGAAGGCGCCGGGCAGCGGCTGGCCCAGCGCCAGCTCTATGACCTCTGCCGGGACAAGCTGGGCAGATACTTCCGCGCCCGCCTGCGCAACGCGGCGGACGCCGACGACTACGTCCATGAGGCGTTCCTCAAGGCCGTGGACGGCATCCAGCGCGGCAACGAGCCCAAGGACATCGCGGCCTGGCTGACCGGCATCGCCTGGAACATGCTCAAAGGCCACTACGAGGAGCTCAAGCACTACAGCGACGTCGAGGTCCCTGAGGACCACGTGCGCGACCACGGTGCCGTCCTGGAGCTCAGCAACGAACTGACTGACGACGACCGGCCCGACCAGCCCGCGGACTTCGAGACCCTGCTGGGCAAACGCGAGCTCTGGCGGATCGTGCAGACCGCCATCACGGCGATCAATCCCAGCCTGCGGAAGGTGATCACGAAACACATCGAGCTGAATGTGGCTCTGCAGCGCAAGATCACGAGCGCGGAGCTGGGTGAGGCGCTCGGCATGCGGGCGAGCCAAGTCGACCGGCAGCTGCACCGGGCTCGGCTGGCGACGTTGAACGCGTCGGCCGCTCTGGTGCTGGCCCGCTCCGGTCGCGGTGCCTGCCCGGATCTCGGCCTGATGCTGGCCGACCTGCTCACCGAGGCCCAGCTGGCCGCGGGCCGTGACCTGGTGCTGGAACCGAAGCAGTCGGACAAGGTCCTCAAGCACGCCGCCGGGTGCGCGAAATGCAGTGCCGGCGCGGACAACGCCCGCGACTACGTGAACTGGGTCCTCGGTCCTGGGCTGGTGTTCGCGGATGACGACGAGCGTCGCCGCATGCTGGCGGCGCTGTTCAGCCGGGCGAGTGACGCGCCCGCGGCGGTGGCGGTCGCCGAACCCGCGGTCTCCGCGCTGGAAAAGGTGGTGGACAAGCCGTCGGCGCCGGGCGGGTCGCTGCCGATCCTGTCCCGGCTGACCGGGTCGCGGCTGATGACCTCTCTCACGCAGATCGCGCACGACCCGATCATCGTGCGGGCCATCGCCAGCACCGCGGCCGCGGTCGTGCTGGGCATCTGTGGGTTGATCACCGCTTCGGCGCCGTTCCCGCCGCCGGCGTATGGCGAAGCGTTGAAACCGCAGCAACCGCCACCGATTTCGACGACGACGCCTACGGATTCGGCTCCCACTCAGAACCCCGGCCCGGTCGCCGGTCCACCCACCACCACGACAACAACCATTCCGAAGCCGCAACCGGTGAACGACCAACCGGCGCAGGCCGAGGAACCGGCCCCTCCCCCACCGGCCACGACAACAACTTCGGAAAGTGCACAGACTTCGCCGTCCACAGACAACGGCCAGAGCCAGGCGGGCACTAGCTCGGCAGGAAGCACCTCTGCGGAAACCACCTCGGCGGAGAACCGTTCAGGGGAAACCACCACCACTACCCCGCCGCCACCGCGTTACGAGAACACCGGGTTCGACCTCAGGGACACCGACTACATGATGTTCGGGGTGTCCGGTGGCGGCAACTGGCAGGCAACAACCGCGGTCCAGCACCAGAAACTGACACCGGGGCGGCACTTCCTGATGGCGGTGCCGGGTCAGCAGGTCTGGTTCACCGTGGCCGAGGACAACACGGTCGACTACGACCACAGCCAGGACGGCATGTTCGGCGGCCGCGGCACGAACACCCTTGTGGTGCACGGGATCCCGACGACCCTCGACAACGCCGACGTGGACTACTCGAACAGCTCGGTCAGCGGTGTTGGCTGGAAGGCGCCGCAGCCGCGACACACCTTCAAGCTGCTGCCCGGCCAGCACCAGGTCGTCACCACCGGCAGCCCGGGTGTGCCGTTCACGATCACCCCGGACGGTCACGTCGGCTACAACGCCGAGCAGGACCGCGTTCTTGACGGTCAGGGCACGAGCACGCTCACCGTGCACGGCCTGCCGGTCACGCTGAACACCGCCGATCTCGACTACGGCAACAACACCATCGGCGGCATCAACTACAAGGCCCCGGGCGCGAGCCGCGTCTTCAAACTCCTGCCCGGCGCGCATCTGTTCCTGACCTACAACAACATTCCGCTCCCGTTCGTCGTCTCCGCGGACGGAATGGTCGGCTACCGGTCCGACCTGCAGGGAACCCTGACCGGGTCCGGCACTCGAATCCTTGCGGTGCACGGTGTCTCGGTGACGTTGATCACGGCCGGGATCGACTACGTCAACACCACGATCGGCGGGATCGGCTGGCAGGCGCGTCAGCCCAGCCGAACCTACAAGCTCCTGCCCGGCCCGCACGAGATCGTCACCTTCAACAACCTGCGGTTCCAGTTCACCGTGGGCAAGCAGGGCGAGGTGGACTACAAGCCGGGACTGGGCGGCCTGTTCACCGGCAGCGGTTCGTCCACTTTGGTCGTTCACGGGTTCACGATCACCCTTGACACCAACGACATCGACTACGGCAACACCACGGTCGGCGCGGTCGACTGGAAGGCCCCGCGCAAGAGCCAGGAATTCAAGCTGCTGCCCGGTGCTCACGAGATCGTCACGAACAACCAGATCAAGTTGCCGTTCACTGTGACCACCGACGGGCACGTCGACTACAAGCCGGAACTACGCGGAAGACTCACCGGCAGCGGCACTAGCACGCTCGCGATCCACGGGCTCACCTTGACGCTCAACACCGCTGAAGTCGACTACGCGGACAACACGATCAACGGGATCGGCTGGCAGGGGCGTCAGGCCATCCGCACCTACAAGCTCCTGCCGGGCCCGCACGACATCATCACCTACGGCAACATCAAGATCCCGTTCACCTTCACCCCGCAGGGAACCGTCACCTATCCGGCGGACGTGCGCGGCACGTTGACCGGTGAGAACACCTCGACGCTCGCGCTGCACGGCGTCTCGATCACCTTCGACGGCCGGGAGTGCGGCACCGCGTACTTCGGTGTCAGCGGCACGGGCTACTGGGTTTCGGGGCAGCTCAAGACGTTGCGGCTGGCGCCCGGTCCGCACGTCTTCGCGTTGCAGAACACCACGAGGTACGCGTTCCAGGTGACCAAGGACGGTCACGTCGAGTACGACCACATCCTGGACGGTGTCCTCAATGGACGCGGTGGGTCCACTCTCGTGGTGCGGCAACGGTAACACCCTCCCGGCCCGGCGGCGCCACCGCCGGGCCGGGGACGTGCAGCCACGCGGTGGTCTCGACTTCCTTGGCCACCACCCGGACCGGCGAGTATGCCGTCCGGTCGATCCCGGGATAGCCATGCCGGACCACCGCATCGTGCATCACCTGGGACACAGCCACCACGAGGTCGACCTCGGGTGACCGCACCAATTCTTGGTACAGCGGCGCACTGTTGACCAACCGGCAGGCCAGGTACATGTCCGTGCCCACCCACCCGGACGGTCCGCGCAGCACCTCACCCGCGTGCATCGCCACCCGCAGCCGGATCCGCAGGCCCGCCCCCACCACCGAGTTGTACTCCCGCAACCCCGCCGCCAGCGCGGGAACCAGCGGCCCCAACAGATCCACTTTGGACACACTCGGCGGGATCAACAGGATCATCCCGTCACCACGGTCCTCCACCACCAGCTCGCCCCACGCGATCCCCGCCTCCCGGAACGCCGCCCGCGCCAGCACATCCAGCGCCTCCCGCGACCGGAGCTGCGCGCAGTCGTCCCACCTCCCGGACCCGGCCATGTCGATCACCATGATCGCCCGGTACTCCGGCCGCCACACCAGTTCCGCGACACTCATCTCGACCACTCCTCGGTTCTTGTGCGTCTCACCGGTGATGTGGCCGGGTCGCGTCGGATCTCCCCGGATTTCGCCATCTCCTCGGCTCCGTGTGGCCGACGACCGGGTGCGGGTTCGTGACCGTCGATGGTTCTTCTGGGCGAAGGTTCAGCCGCCTGATCCGGCGATGGCCTCCAGGAACACCTGGGCCACGAGGTCCGGGTCGTCGACGTTGATGTTGTGGGTGGCGTGCGGGGCCAGGACCTGATGGGTGCTGGTGGACAGGGTGAGAAGGTCGGCCTGCAGCACTTCCCAGGCCTCGAACCACTTCTCGCGGCCGTCCGGGCCGGCGGTGACCACGGTGATGGGCAGGCCGCCGAACTCCCGGGCGATGGTCCGTGGCGTCGTCATGCCGAAGATCATTCCGAGGGCTTCCTGGACGACCGCGCGCCGGAACGTCGTGGTGAGGTTTCGGGCGACGTGGGCGTCGACGTGCTCGGCAGGCACCTCTCGAGCGGCCTGTTTCCGCCGTTCACGGACGGCATACGCCCGGTACAGCCCCAGCATGCGCGCCTGGTACCTGGCCGCCAGTGCCCACAGGTGACCGACGCCCATGCTGGGGTCGAGCCGGGAAAGGACGCGGGTGTTGTCCTCGTGGGACGCCTCGA
>CBIMJO010000812.1:0-5186 GCA_966244135.1 uncultured Actinocrispum sp.
AGACGTCGAAGGATCTGCGGATCAACAGTGAAACGGCGATCGTGGCCCCGCTCTGCCGGACGTGCTCGCCGACGGGCTGCGCGTGGTGTTCGTCGGCGTCAACCCGGGTCTGTCGTCCGCTGCGACCGGACACAGCTTCCACCACGCCGGGAACCGGTTCTGGCCCGCCCTGCACCGCGCCGGGTTCACCCCGCGCCGGCTGCGACCGGACGAGGATCGTCTCCTGCTGGAGTGGGGGCTGGGAATTACCAGCGTTGCCCGCCGCCCCACATCCGGCACCGCGCAACTGACCCGAGGCGAACTGATCGCCGGAGGCCGCGACCTGGCCGACCGGATCCGGGCCGCCCGGCCTCAATGGCTGGCGATGCTGGGAGTGACCGGATACCGGGTCGCGTTCGGTGTTCCCGGCGCGCAGATCGGTCCACAGCCCGGAACGCTCGCCGGGGCGCGCGTGTGGGTCGTGCCCAACCCCAGCGGGCGAAACGCACACTTCCCGCTGCCCGCGCTCGCAGCCGAGTACACCCGGCTGCGTGTCGCCGCCGGCCTGCCCGACCGATACGTACACAGTTCAACCGTGCCGGTTCGTTGATCGATTTCCGGCGCGACCGCGCATACTCGCACAGCTCTTCCGGCACGGTACTCCGAAGCACGAGGACGGAATCGAGAAATGCGAGGTGGGTACATGCTCGTCAAGGTCGGGCCCGGGATCAGGGAATGAGCTGCTCTCCGCCGTCGATGTCGTGAACCGCGCCTGTGATGGCGGTGCCCACTACGGTCGCCGCGGTGGCGAGGCGGTCGGGATCGCGAGATGTGAGCACGACACTGGCTCCGGCCGTGCGGGCCCGCCATGCTGTCGCTAGTCCGATGCCGTAGCTTCCGCCCAGCACCACGACCTTCTGGCCGGCAAGTCCCTGGGTCACAACTTCTTCTTTGTCCGATCTGCCGTTCGTCCGGAAGACCCGGCCGTCTCGGCGACGCGTGCGATACCGTGCGACGCCGCAGGCACGGTCGGCCACCCGGCCGCCCCTCGTACTGATGGGTGTGGCGGTACGCGGCAGCCGGTCAGTCGTCGGCGAGCTCATGCCATTCGAGAGACTCCGGCCGGGTGCCGGTGAGCAGGTAGACGAGAACTGCCTGCAGGGCAGTGCTGGGCGTGAGACGAGTCTGTGCGGGCCTCGGCGACCTCGATGCCGTGCAGGCTGGCGAACTTGATCTCGTGCTCGCAGTGTTTGAGGCTGGGGTCGACCGCGGCGAACGCCGCTCCGTCCTAGTACCACAACACGCTGCCGCGGTCGCGGTCTCCGACGAGGAACTGGACCAGGAGTGGATCATCACCGCGCACCCGGGAGGCCACGAGGTTGACTTGGAAGGCCATTCCCCGGTTGTCGGCCAGCAGTTCGACCAGATCGGCATCCCCTCGAACTCGCGCAGGGAACCGATCTCGAACCGGGTGCTCTCCCGGTCCCCTGGGGCACCGAATACCATCGTGAACAGCCGATTCACGGTCGTCTCCTCAATGTGCCCCGCCTGCCGCGGCGTCTCCACGCATTCCCCCGGGCCGTCAGGTCTGGGGGATATCCGGTCATGGGACGCGAGCGGTGGCCGGGACCCGCCTGGGACGGTTCCCGGACCAGTTGCGTCCGGCCGGGCATCAGCGGCGGGTGAAACCGCCGTTGATGACGTCCCAGGTCTCGACGTCGGCGATCTGGGTGTAGGTGCCCTGTTCGATCGCCTCTCGGGCGGCCCGGACGACGAGGGAGTACGCGGCGAACGCGACCGAGGCGCCCAGGCTGACCCGACGGACACCGGCCTTGGCCAGTTCGCCGACGGGGGGCGCGCCCGGGCCGACCATGATGTTCACCGGCAGCGGGGAGTCGCCGGTGAGCTTGGTGATGACGTCGAGGTCGGTGAGGCCGGGGACGAACAGGATGTCCGCGCCGGCTTCCGCGTAGACGCGTGCGCGGCGCAGGACCTCGTCGTAGCGGCCTTCCGGCGCGCCGATCCCGGCGAGGTAGACGTCGGTCCTCGCGTTGATCGTGAGCTGGGGCAGCCCTGCCGCGTCCGCGGCCTCTCGGGCCGCCCGGATGCGCGCGGCTTGGGCCTCGTCGGTGAACAAGCCGCCTTCAGGGGCGCCGCTGTCCTCGAGGTTGATGCCGACTGCGCCTGCGTCGATCACACCTCGCACGGTCTGTGCGACATCCGCCGGTTCGGGTCCGTAGCCGCCTTCGATGTCGGCGCTGACCGGGACCTCGACCGCTGCGGCGATCTCCCGGACGACGTCGAGAGCCTGCTCCCGGGTTAGGTTCTGCCCGTCGGGCCGACCGTTGGCCCAGGACACGCCTGCGCTGGTGGTGGCGACGACCTTTGCGCCGGCGTTGGCCGAGAGCACCGCACTGCCCGCGTCCCACGCGTTGGGCAGGACGTAGATGCCGTCCCGGTTGAGCTGCTGCAGCTCGTCGGCCTTCTGCTGCTGGGACTGGGTCATAGCTTGTTCCTTTTCCGTTGTCGTCGCGGAGCAGTCCTCGGCGTGTAACCGGGAACTTGACGTTTTGGACGTTATCCACCCGCTAGCTAACCTGTCAAATCCACTTTCAGAAGTTACGTATTGGGTCGGGTGTGCCACAAGGACGAGACGCCCGAGGTGGAGCAACCCAAGGAGGCGCTGGCGACCCAGCCGGTGATCGAAAAGGCCACGAGCGTGATCATGCTGCCGTGGGCCTGCACCACCGAGAACGCGTTCGCGGGTCGGGGATGCTGCGGCCCACGAGGGACCGCCGGGTTTCCAGGCAGCGGTCGGCGACGATCGCGGGCTGGCCACAGAGCACGCATTCAGGCTGACGGCACCGCGGCGGGGTTGTGACGGATCGCGAGGTGGAGCTTCCCTGGAGTAATCCGATAGTCGTGCCGCTGTAGACCGCGAGCTCGGACACCGGGAGACGGTCCCGTCGGGCCGGCCTCGGCGAGTTGCGTCGCCCCTACCCCGACAGGCGGCAACGGCGGGCGGCAACAATCTGTCGTACCTGTCGGTGCCTGGTGAGCGTCGACGCCATCAACGCAACACGGGCGACGTACTCGGTATCGCTCACCGGCGCGTCCTGCGCGGAGCGCCAAGCACCCAGCGCGCTGGTGAACCGCGCCCGTACCGGCCGAGACACGTCCGGCAGCGGGCCAGGCGGGTCTTGCCCTGGCCGCCTCGGCCGTGCAGCAGCCAGACACCTACGCCCGGCTTGTTCGCCCATGCGGTGAGCTCGGCGAGCAGGTCGGTGCGGCCGTGGAAGGGAACGACCGCGCGCCGCGGGCAGCAACCCGGCCGGCGATGGCGCCGCCCGGCCCTCCGGCACCTGCGCCTGCGCGTCGGACAGCCGCCGCAGTTCGACCACCTCACACCGAGGCGCGGCGGCTCCCGAGTGCGCGGCGACGGTCACGGGGAAGGCCGCGTCGCGCAGCAGCAACGAGACCGGTATCGCCTCCATCGCGGCGTGCGCGCGGCCAGCCGGTTCGGTGCCGATGACGCCGATGACGCCGATGACCAAGCCTTCGCTCAGCAGCGCCGCCCCGGACATCCCACCCCACGGCGAGTCGCCTTCGGGCGGGAACCCGTCCAGCTGGGCCACGTAACGCTGGCCGATGAGCCGGTCGCCGGGGTGACGACGCCGGTCGCCGGCACCACATCGATCCGAGGTCCGGGCGGTGCACCAGATTCGGGACACCCCAGGCCTCACAGACGATCCCCGGGCGATGAGTGACCGACCGTGTACCGCTCGAAAGTCGTCGCGCCTGGTCAGGACCCCCGAGGGAACTCGTTGGACCATGGCGAGGTGGCTCTGGCGTCGGTGCGCTACCACCTAACGTGAACACTGCTCCGCACCTGCAGTCTGTGGACCCTATCAACCAGTACCGCTACGCCGCTTGACGTGCAGCGATGACTTTTCGAGCGGTACAGGGTCGGCGAAGCCATCCGGCTCGACCGCGGCGATGTCGACGAGATCGGCGCGGTGCTGACGATCCGTGAGTCGAAGTTCGGCAAGTCCCGTCTGGTGCCGTTGCAGCTGTCGGTGCTGGCCGCGCTGCAACACTACGCCCGCCTGCGCGACGAGGTGCATCGTGAACCCACGACCGTGAGCTTCTTCGTGTCGACCCGCGGCAACAGGATGGTCTATCCCACGGTCCACGCGGTGTTCCGGAACCTCTGCGACAGCGCGGGAATCGGAACCGGTGCAGACTTCCTGCCACGAATTCACGATCTGCGCCACACATTCGCGGTGCGCACCCTGATCGGCTGGTATCGGGCCGGAGAGGACGTCGATGCGCGTCTGCCGGCGCTGTCGACGTATCTCGGCCATCGAGAACCGCGATGGACCTACAAGTACCTGTCGGCCGCGCCGGAACTGCTGGCCCTGGCAGCACACCGACTAGAGTCCGGGCGGACGGTGAGCACCCGATGAGCCCGATCGCGCCCACGCTGCAAGCGTTCTTCACCGAGCGGCTGGCCAAGCAACGCAATGCCAGCCCCCGCACGATCGTCTCCTACCGTGACTCACTCAAACTGCTACTCGGATTCGCACAGCAGCAGACAGGCAAACCACCGACCACTTTGGACTGGACTGACCTCGACACCGACCTGGTCACGGCGTTTCTCAACCATCTCGAAAACAACCGGCACAACAGTCCGCGCACCCGAAACCTGCGGCTGACCGCCATCCGGTCGCTGTTCGCGTTCGCCGCACTGCGTCACCCCGAGCACGCCGAACTGATCCAGCGAGTCCTGGCAGTCCCCGCCAAACGGTTCGACAAGCGGCTCATCGCGTTCCTCACCGCGGCCGAGATCGACGTCCTAGTCGACGCGCCCGACACCGGCCGCTGGGAAGGCCGCCGAGACCGCGCCCTACTACTGTTGGCCGTCCAAACCGGACTGCGCGTGTCCGAACTGATCGAACTCGACTGCGGTGACGTCACATTCGGTGACGGAGCCGGCGTCCGATGCCTCGGCAAGGGTCGAAAACACCGTGCCGTTCCCCTGACCACAGTCACCCAAGCTGTCCTGCGGATCTGGATGGCCGAACGCAACGGTCGCCACGACCAGCCGTTGTTCCCGACCCGCACTGGCCGGCGACTCAGCGTCGACGCCGTGGAGCGTCTCGTCCGCCGACACGCCACCACCGCCGCACAGGAATGCCCCACCATCA
>CBIMJO010000813.1:0-5186 GCA_966244135.1 uncultured Actinocrispum sp.
GCGCTGAGCATGGTCGGCCTGCCGGTCGCCATCCGGGCGGCCAGTGTGCTCGCCGGTACGCCGGACGCGGTCGCCGACACGCTGGGCAGCACTTGTTGTCCGCCTGTCAATTCCTGATCGGGCAGAACATCGCAGCCGAAGGGGCCGACTGGTACGTACGTTCAGTACTGGTCGGCCGGCCTTTTCGATCACTAGCATCAGGTGCGTGCGTCACCGGTCGACAGGTCTTTTCGGTCGCGACTCAGAGCTGCGCGCTCTCGACCGGATGCTGTCGGCGGCCAGATCGGGCCGTGGCGGCGCGGTCTTCCTCATCGGTGAAAGCGGCATCGGCAAGTCCCGGCTGGCCGCCGCGGCGACCGAGCTCGCCTACACCTCAGGTATGGGACTCATGCGCGGACGGGCGAGCGCGATCGGTCTGACCGCGCCGTTCCGCCCGCTCACCGAAGCGATCCTTTCCTTGCTGCGCACCGATACCGTCGAGCCGGCCGACCTCGGCTCGTACGGCCCGATCCTGGGCAGGCTGGTGCCCGAATGGGACACCCCGGAGACCGGCCGCAGCGGCGAGTCGCTCGTCGTGCTCGCCGAAGCGGTGCTCCGGCTGATCACTCTCGCCGGCCGCGACCGTGGCTGCCTGCTGAGTCTCGACGACCTCAACGAGGCCGACCCCGAGACGCTCGCGGTGCTGGAATACCTGATCGACAACGCCGACCCGCAGCCGATGCTGTTGCTGGGGTCGATCCGGGACGAGGACTGCCCGGCGATGACTTTGGTCCGGGCGGCCTCCCGGCGGGGTACCTGTGAGCTGATCGAGCTGGACCGGCTGCCCCGCAACCGGCTGCCGCAGGTGGCCGGGGACTGCCTGGGCACCGAACCCGCAGGTATCCCCGACGCGGTCGTGGATCTGTTGTGGGCGGGCAGTTTCGGCAACCCGTTCATGACCGAGGAACTCGTCACGGCCATGGTCTCGGACGGCGTGCTGGTCCAGGACGGGGACTCCTGGCACCTCTCGCCGACCGCGGGGACACCGTTGTCGGCCGGTCTGTCCCGCCCGCTCGCCCGGCGCGTGGCCCAGCTCGGGCCCCGGACCCGCGAGCTGCTCGCGGTGGCGGCCGCGTTCGGCCAGCGCTTCCCGGTCAGCGTGGTGCAGCGCGTCACCGGCCTGACCGACCGCGACCTGCTCACCCTGCTGCAGGACGACGTCGCCGGCCAGCTCGTCGCGCCGGACGAGCAGACCCCTGGCTGGTACGCGTTCCACCACCACCTCAGCCGGGAGGCCGTGCTCGCCACGCTGGACCAGGACCAGCACGCCAAGTTCGCCGCCACGCTGGCCGACACGGTCGAGGTGATGTACCCGGGGCTGCCTGGCGAATGGTGTGAGATCGCCGCCCGGTTGCGGCTGGACGCCCGCGACCGGACCGCGGCCGGGGCGCTGTTCACCGAGGTGGGCCGCCGTGCGCTCGACCTCGGGGCGGCGACCTCGGCCGTCGCCCTGCTGGACCGGGCGCTGGAGTTCCTGCCGCACAACGTACCCGCGCGGGCGGGCGCGCTCGAACAGTTGCTGCACGCCCTGGCCGAAGCGGGTCTGGCCGAGCGGGCGCTGGCGTTGGCGGACGAGCTGGACCGCGTCGCCGGGCTCAGCCCGCAGCGACGCGCCGAACTGCACACCCGGCTGGCGTGGACGGCGACGATCGCGGGCCGCACCGAGGACGGCCTCGCCCAGGTGGAGGTGGCTCGTGCGCTGCTCGGCCAGGACGCCTCCGCCGAGGACATCGCGCCCATCGACGCCGTCGCAGCGCACCTGGTGCTCGACGTCGCCGGGCCCGACCAGCTCGCCGCAGCCGAGGCCCTCGCCCGCCAGGCGGCGACCGTCGCCGAGCAGGTGCCGTTGCCGGTGGTCGCCTGTCAGGCCTGGCAGCTGCTCGGCTCGATCACCCGGCACCGCGACCCCGAGGAAGCGACCGCGTGCCTGGAACGGGCCCGCTCGTTGTCCGTCCGGCACGGGCTGCCGATCTGGGAGATCCACGCGCTGATCCGGCTGGGCAACGACGACGCGCTGCGCACCGCTGAGCTGTCCCGGCTGGAACGCGCCCGCGACCAAGCGGTGCGTGTCGGCGCCGTGACCGCCCAGTACCAGGCGGAGGCGAGCATCGCGCTGCACTCGGTGCTGCGCGGGGACTACGCGGCCGCCGGGTCGCTGACCGCCCGTGTGCTGACCGAGACGACCCGGTTGAAACTGCTGGAGACCACCCAGTACGTGCTGCTCACCCGCGCCGTTCTGGCCGGGCACCAGGGAAACCGGCGCGAGTTCGAGTCCACTTTGGACGAGTTCGCCCGCTGGGGTGGTGACGTCGAGCAGCACGCGCCCCGGATCCTGGGCCTCGCCTCGGCGTTCTGCGCGTTGCTGGAGGAGGACCTGCCGCGGGCCCGCGAGGACCTCGGCAACGCGGTCACCAGCGAGGACAACGGGTCGAGCCAGTACTTCCTGTCCGGCAAGTACGGCCTGCACGTGTTGTTGCGGGTCCTGGCGGGCCGGGCCGATCGGTCCGATGTGGACAGTGTGGCGGTCAACCCGGCGAGCGCCCTGCGCTGGGATCGCCAGTTCGTCCTGTTCGCCGAGGCCGTCCTCAACGGCCGCGCGGGCGACGCCGACGCCGCCTCGGCTGCCGTGGCCGACGCCCTGACCGCGGGCGAGCACTACACCATGAGCCGCCACCTCGGCCTGCGCCTGGTCAGCGAAGCCGCGATCGAGGACAGCTGGGGCGATCCGGTCTCCTGGCTGCGCACCGCCGAAGACCACTTCCACCGCACCGACAACCCCGCGGTGGCCGGTGCCTGCCGGGCTCTGCTGCGCAGGGCCGGTGCCCGAGTCCCCCAGCGCCGCGAAGGTTCCGACGGGATCCCACCGGAGCTGCGGTCCGCGGGCGTGACCGTCCGCGAGTTCGAGGTGCTGACCCTCTTGGTGGGCCGGTTGGGCAATCGCGAGATCGCCGACCGCCTGCATCTCTCGCCACGCACGGTCGAACGGCATGTGTGCAACCTGATGACCAAGACCGGCCTGCCCAACCGTATTGCCCTGGGCGAGTTCGCCGCGGAGTTCACCGACGGCGTGGGTTAGCGTGGTCCATGCTCACGGCATTGCTGAGGGCCATCGCGGCGGGTGATCACGCGGCCGTCCACGTCTCCGCGCCTGAACTGGCGACGGCGCGGTTGACGCGCGCCGACGAGATGTTCATCGAGGCGTGTCAGGCCCAGGTTTATGAGGGCGACACCGCATTGCACGCAGCCGCTTTCGCGTACGACGTCGAGATCGCGCGTGAACTGGTGGCGCGCGGCGCCGATGTCCGTGCCCGCAACCGCCGTGGCGCCGAACCCCTGCACGCGGCGGTCATGGGTGGACCTGGCGCGCTGACCTGGAACCCACCACGCCAGCAGGCGGTCATCGAGTACCTGATCTCCGTGGGCGCCGACCCGAACGCCACCGCCCTCGGCGGAGTCACCCCGCTGCACCGCGCCGTCCGCAACCGGTGCTCGGCGGCCGTGCAAACACTCCTGGCCACAGGCGCCGACCCCCAACTGGCCAACGATCACGGCTCGACAGCGTTGGATCTCGCCCGCTGGACAACCGGTCGCGGCGGAGTGGGCTCCGACGCGGCCAAGGTCGAACAGCAGGCCATCATCGCCCTGCTCAGGGCGGGTTAGGACTCGGCCAGGGCGGCGAGCCGGTCGATGGAGGCGCGGAGTTTGTCCGTGGTGGTGACGCGGGCGCGGGGCAGGCGGTTCGGGTCGGTCAGCTCGGTCCAGTCGTAGGTGTGCGTGACCTTGGTGTGGGTGTCGTCGATGGGTTCGAGCTCCCAGCGCCAGAGGTGGCCGGGTGGCCGCCGGCCGGGTTCGGCCGGCCGCCAGGCGATCCGGCGGCCCTCTTCGAACTCGACGATGTGGTTCTCCCGGACCATGCCCTTGGTGAGCGTCATCGTGAACATCTCGCCGGTCCCGTGGACGCGTTGCCCCGCAGGGGCTTCGGCGAGGTTGTCGTTGCCGTCCCAGAGCGGCTGCCGGGCCGGGTCGGCGATCAGCTCGAAGATCCGGTCCGCGCTTGCGGCGATCTCACGATGGGCGGTCACGACGGTCATCGAGCCGTCCTTTCGGGCTTGTGGACAAGGACGAGCGCGAGCAGCCCGCCGGCGCACAGCATCCCGGCACAGATCAGCATCGCGGTGTGGAAGCCGTGATCGAACTTACCCGGATCGGTGTACCCGGTGATACCCGCCAGGCCGGGCAAGACGTCTGCCAGGTATGACGGGTGGCTGCCGATGCGGAGCATCAGGACCATGCCGAGCGCGGCGAGCGACGGCCCGGCGGTCATCGGGATGCGCGGCCCGTGCTTCTGCCTTCGGTGACAGCACCAGCATCAGGACGGTCACCGGCGCGGTGGCCAGTCCCGCGATGAGCGGCCGGTAGCCGCCGACCAACTGAAGTTGCAGGACCAGCAGGAAAACCGACCCGCCTAGCGCCGCGTACACCGCGAACATCACGAGGTTGGTCGCGGTGAAGATCCGCGACCGGAACAACGACGGCGGCACGAGCGGATGGCCGATGGTCCGCTCGATCACCACGAACGCCGCCATCAGCGCCACACCAGGCACGAGCAGCGCCCACGTCGACGAGATCAGCGCGTAGGTCAGCACACCCAGGCCCGCCACAGCGGTGAGCGCCCCGAACACGTCGATCTTCGCCGGTACCTGGGGATGCGTGCTTTCCGGGACATGCTTGGCGATCGCGATGATGGCCGCCGCGAGCGGGAGGTTGATCAGGAATACCGACCGCCACCCGGCCGCTTCGACCAGCCACCCGCCGAGGAACGGGCCGACGGCGCTCGCCACTCCCCCGAGCCCCGACCAGATCCCCACTGCGGCACCGCGATCCGCGGGATCGATCGAAGCCGAGATCAGCGCGAGGCTGCCGGGCGTCACCATCGCCCCGGCCACGCCCTGCAGCACGCGCGCGGCGACCAGCGTCCCGATGTCCGGCGCCACAGCGCACAGCAGTGATGTGACCCCGAACCCGGCGATGCCCCACACGAACACCTTGCGGCGCCCCAGCCGGTCGGACAATGACCCGCCCAGCAGGATGAACGCGGCCAACGTCAAGGTGTAGCCGGTGATCGTCCACTGTAGACCGGCCACGCC
>CBIMJO010000814.1:0-5184 GCA_966244135.1 uncultured Actinocrispum sp.
CGATGAAGTTGCAAGAAGTTCTGGAATGTTTGAGCAGGGTTGAGTGACTTCTTGCGGTCAGGTGTCAAAGGTTTCAGATACGTGACCGGTTCGTCAACACCTCCGAACACGAAAAACCGGCTGCGGACCCGTCGGGCCCGCAGCCGGCCTGGTTCGGCTGTCGTTCAGTTCTCCACGGTCACCAACCGACCGCCACGATCAGCCACTGCGGGTCGCCGTGCGAGACGAACGACGACTGGCCCGCGACATCGTCGTACGGGAACCCGTACGCGAGTTTGTTGATCGCGTGGTCGTGCCAGAACTTGGCGTAGTAGTTGGCCGGAGCGGCCTTGTAGTACTGCGCCGGGTCCTCCCACTGGGTCCGCGGCAGGTGGGCGGTGTGCCGGTTGAGCGCGGCGCACATGCTCGGGTTGGACGCCATCGACCCGGCGCAGCCGGTGATGTTCGAGGTCGGCTCGTTCACCCCGACCGACTGGGCGTAGGCGGTGAAGTAGTTCGCGTACTGGCCGCCGGTCCGGAACGCGGGCACGCTGCCCGGCGCCGGGATCCGCAGCGGCGCGTTCGGCGCCTGCGCCAGCTGCTTGAACTAGGCCGGCACCTCGTCGACGAACTTCTGGAAGGTGACCGCCCGGTCCTCCTGGAAGGTCTGGTAGTCCTCGCCGACCTGGACGTCGTAGCCGTCCTTGGCGTGCAGGCGCATGGCCAGCTTCACCGCGAACGCGTCGACCCTTGTCGTGTTGCCGTTGAACACGTTGGGGCCCACGGTGAACTCGATGAAGTCGTTGTACTGGCTCGTGGGGGAGCCGAGGTAGAAGTACATCCGGCCGGCCGAGTTCGCCGGCATGTCCAGGTAGGGCTGCTCGGCGATCGAGTGCACCTGCCCGTTGAAGTTCCAGTAGACCTGGCTGTCCGGGTACTTCCCGTTGGTGCGGTTGATGATCTTCACGGTGAGCACGTTGCGCGCGGGCGGGATGCTCGCGGTGTCGCCCCAGAACGAGTCCGGCGGCTGCCCGGGGTTGCCCGGCCCGCCGCCGCCACCGGTGCCGAACACCTGGAACTCCCACAGCGAGTAGCCCCACTGGGTCGCGCGGGCGGTGCCGTTCATCCGGATGTAGCGGCCGGAACCGTTGACCGCCAGGGTCTGGATCCCGCCCGTGCTCGTCGTGGTGCTGTAGATGGTGTTCCAGGCGTTGCCATCGGGGGACACCTGGATCTGGAACGACCGGGCGTACGCCGTTTCCCAGTTCAGCACGACCTGGGTGACGTTCGCGGTGGCGCCGAGGTCGATGCGGATCCACTGTGGATCACTGAACGCGCTCGACCAGCGGGTGCCGGTGTTGCCGTCGTTCGCGCCCGACGCCGGCGTGCCGGCGTTCTCGGTGGACGAGGCGAGGGTCGGTTTTCCTTGGGAGATCAACGGATCCGCGGCCGAGGCCGGGGCCGGACCGATCGTCAGTGACGCTGCCACGAGCAAAGCGGCGGCAAGCAGGGACGTGGGGCGACGCCAGCGCCGCGCCGATGCGGTGTTGGACATGCTTTCTCCGAGGAGTGCAGGGGTGAGTGACGGAGGCCGCCGGTGGCCAGGGGACGTCTCCGTCTCGAGGGGCTCCAACGATCACGCGGGGCAGGCGGGCGATCACTGGAGAGCGCTCTCTCCCTGAGACTTGTACGATTCAGTCGGGATGTCAAGTGGACGAACCAGACATCGTGCCACGGCAGGGTTTCCGGCCCGGGCTTGACACGTCCTCCCGCTCGGCGGGATATTCATGAGAGCGCTCTCCTGCTCAGCCCTGCCCGGCGCCGCTGCCTGGCCAGCCGCGGACGCCTGCCTTTCCCTGCAAGGAGTACGCATGTCCCTGAGACGGCTGGCCCGGGTGTTCCTGGCCCTCACCGTTATCGGCGCGGTGACCTCGGTCAGTCCCATTTCCGTTGCCGAAACGCCGATTCGGATCCAGGCGGTCCCTGCGCCGCCGCCCGGGTTCAGCACCGTGTGGAGCGACGACTTCGACGGTGCGGCGGGTACCGGGCTGGACACCGGCATCTGGCGTTACGACGTCGGTCCGGGTAGCAGCTTCGGCACCGGCGAGATCGAGGACATGACCAACAGTACCGCCAACGTCTTCCACGACGGCGCCGGTCACCTTGTGTTGCGGGCACTGCATTCCGGCACCAACCCGGCCACGGGCTGGACCTCCGGGCGGGTCGAGACACAGGCGGACGGCTTCGGCGCGCAGGCCGGCGGTGTGGTGCGGATCCAGTCCTCGATCCAGCAACCCAACGTGAACACGGGCAACGGCGCCGGGTACTGGCCGGCGTTCTGGATGCTCGGCGCCCCGCTGCGGATCGGCGTGCCGTGGCCGGGATCCGGCGAGATCGACGTCCTGGAGGACGTCAACGGCCGCAGCTCGACCTTCGGCACGTTGCACTGCGGCACTTTCCCGGGCGGTGTCTGCAACGAGGGCACCGGCATCGGCAGCGGTGAACGCCCCTGCCCGGGCTGCCAGACCGGCTACCACACCTACGCCGTGGAGATCGACCGGTCGACCTCACCCGAGCAGATCCGTTGGTACCTCGACGGTGCCAACTACTTCACCCTGCAGTCCAACCGCGTCGACGCCACCACATGGTCGAACGCGGTCGACCACGCCTTCTACATCATCTACGACCTGGCCATGGGCGGGCAGTTCCCGGCCGCGTTCGGCGGCGGCCCCAACGCCGCGACCGTGTCCGGCGGCCAGATGAACATCGACTACGTCGCCGTCTACGCCAAGCCGCCGGCCAGCACGTCCGGCACGAACCTCGCGCGCGGCAAGCCGACCACTGCCTCCTCGGCGGAGAGCGCGATGTTCCCGGCCACCAACGCCACCGACGGCGACGTGACCACCCGGTGGTCGAGCGCCTTCAGCGATCCACAGTGGATCCAAGTGGACCTCGGCCAGTCCTACAACCTCAACCACGTGACCCTGACCTGGGAAGCGGCCTGTGCCAGGGCCTATCAGGTCCAGACCTCACCCGACGGGTCGGCGTGGACAACCGTGTACACCAACAACAACAGCACCGGAGGAATCCAGGACATCTCGTTTGCCAGTACCGGCAGATACGTCCGCGTCCTGGCCACTGCGCGAGCTTCGCAGTGGGGTGACTCGCTCTACGAGTTCGCCGTCTACGGCACTTCCGGTGGTGGTGGCGGAAACCTTCTGTCCCAAGGCCATCCGGCCACCGCTTCGTCCATTGAGAACGCTGGCTTCGCTGCCACGAACGCTGTCGACGGGAACACCGGCACGCGCTGGTCGAGCGCGTTCAGTGATCCACAGTGGATCCAGGTCGACCTCGGCGCCAGCCACGCGCTGAGCCAGGTGGTGCTGAACTGGGAGGCCGCGTTCGCGTCGGCGTTCCAGATCCAGACCTCACCGGACGGCAACGCGTGGACGACCGTGCTGACCACCTCGGGGTCCGCCGGTGTCCAGACGTTACCCATCACCGGGTCCGGACGGTTCGTCCGGATGCTCGGCACCGCCCGGGCCACCCAGTGGGGCTACTCGCTGTGGGAGTTCCAGGTCTTCGGCACCTGACCCGGACCGGCTGGTGGCCCGCCCCCGGGCCACCAGCCGGCTCCCGTTTGCGCGGGGTTTGAGCGATCCATGCCACACTGGGGTATGTGGTTGATGACGTCATCTGGGGTATGACCCCATCACGCCTCGACATCCTGGGGATCGGCAATGCCGTGCTGGACATCTTCGCGCGCGTCGACGACTCCTTCCTGGCAGCGCACGACCTGGTCAAGGGGTCGATGACGCTGGTCGACGCGGACCAGGCACACTCGTTGCACGCGGACCTCTCACCGATCGCGGAGATCTCCGGCGGGTCGGTGGCCAACTCCATGGTGGTCGCGGCGTCGCTCGGCGCCCGGGTCGCCTACGTGGGCAAAGTCCGCGACGACAACCCCGGTGACACCTTCGCCAGGGACACCCGCTCGGCCGGGGTCGGCTTCCAGACCGCGCCGACCAGGTCGGGCCCGCCCACGGCCCGGTGCATCGTGATGGTCACGCCGGATGGCGAGCGGACCATGTGCACGTTCCTGGGTGCTTGCGCCGAATTGGGACCCGAGGATATCGACGCTTCGCTGGTCTCTGGGGCGGCGGTGACCTATCTGGAGGGGTACCTCTGGGACCGGCCGCGGGCGAAGGACGCGTTCAGGCTGGCCATGTCGCTGGCGCACTCGGCGGGTCAGAAGATCGCGCTGACCCTGTCGGACAGCTTCTGCGTGGAACGGCATCGGGCCGAGTTCCTGTCGCTCATCCGCAGTCACGTGGACGTGCTGTTCACCAACGAGGACGAGGCGCGGTCGCTCTGCCAGGTCTCGACTGTTGAAGAGGCGATCGCCAAGCTCCGCAACGAATGCGAGATCCTCGCGGTGACTCGTGGTGAGAATGGGTCGTTCGTCGCTCGCGGTGATGACTTCCACGCCATTCCGGCGGTTTCGACGACGGTGGTGGACACTACGGGTGCTGGGGATGCTTACGCGGCCGGGTTCCTGCATGCGTTGACCCAGGGCGCGGACCTCGAAGCCTGCGGCAACCTCGGGTCGGTCACCGCCGCGCGGATCATCTCGCACATCGGGTCACGCCCGCTGGTCGCTTTGTCCTAGGTTGGTGATGGTGTCGCGGCGGAAGAACGCGATGACCCCGAGCACCATGATGAAGATGATCGGCAGCACCGGGTTGCCGTTGGCGGCCATCTCGATGACCGTGTCGCCGAGCATGACCACCATCAGGCCGACCGCGGCCAAGGCGGAGCTGCGGGGAAGGGCCAGGCCGACGCCGCCGGCGATCTCGAGGACGCCGGTGACGAACCGCAGCCACTGCCCGATCCCCTCGAACTTCGGGATGGCGTCGCTGGTGAGCAACGACCAGCCGCTGGAGACCATGTACACGGACAGCACGAACTGCAGCATGAGGATGAAACTGGGTGTCGGTCTGGTGTCCGCTTGGTCGGACATGGTGCTCCCCCTAGATGGTGCTTGAGGGCACGCTACAGCTCGGATTCGACTGTCGGAATCCGGCAATTGCCGCATCTCAGTGGGGGCTTAGGGGAGGCTGGGGTGGCGCCTTGATGTGGGTTGGGCGGCGCCTAAAGGTTGTCCCGTAACGGTGTGTTCTCAAGATCGATGATCTTGGTGTGGAG
>CBIMJO010000815.1:0-5183 GCA_966244135.1 uncultured Actinocrispum sp.
CGCGCGGCGCACCAGAAGGTCGGCGTGCGCGTCGTGGAGCGCGTGCACGACCCGCGCGGCCAGCTCGCGGAGCCGGCGGGCGTCTGAGCCGGTTCGTACGGGGGCTGTACGAACTGCTGGTGGCCGCGCTGTGACCCGGTTCAGCGTGATCGTGCCGATGCGCTCGGCCGAGGCGTTCATCGAGGACTGCCTGTGGTCGGTGCGGCGCCAGATCGGCGCTGACTTCGAGGTCATCGTGGTCGACGACGACTCGCCCGATGCCTCGGGCGCGATCGCGGACCGGCATGCCCGGGAGGACGACCGCGTCACCGTCCTGCACCTCGAAAGCAGCCTCGGGGTCGGCCTCGCCCGGAACGAAGGGATCGCCCGCGCGAGTGGCGAGTACTTGCTGTTCCTCGACGCCGACGACATCTTCGTCGACGACGGTGTCCTAGCCGGACTGGACGCGGATCTGTCGGCCGGCAATGAACCCGATGTGCTGATCTTCGGTTACGAGGAGCGACGGCCGTGCGGTCTGCGCCGGCCTGTCACAGGGGACCCGTCCGCCGGGGTACTGCGTTCGTCGTGGGTCAGCTGGAACAAGGCCTACCGCCGGGAATCCGTGGCCGGGCTGCGGTTCCCACGCGGGTTCTATGAGGACTTCGCCTGGTCGGTCCCCGCCCTGCTCGCCGCGGCCGAGGTCGTCGTGTCCACAAGGGTCGGGGTGGGCTACCGGCGGTGCAACACCGCGAGCATCAGCCGCCAGGTCACGCCCCGGCATTTCGAGGTGTTCGACCAGTTCGAGCGCATCCTCGCGTACCTCAGTGCCCATCCCGAACGCGACTCGCGGGAGGTCCGCGACGCCCTCGCCACCAGCGCGCGGACCTTTCTGCGCAGCCGGACCGAACGCCTGCGGGTGATCCCGCCCGAACTGGTGGACGAGTTCCGCCGGAGGTCGGATGAGATGACTGCCCGGATGTCGTATTCGTCCCCGAGGGAACGGAATTAGAGATATTCGGACGCAGCCGAGTCACCCGCCAAGGCGATACCTTGCGCAGCATGAGGATGTTGGGGGTTGTGGGTGTGCTGCTGCTGGTGGCCCTCGTTGTGTCCGCGGCGACGACGCCGCAGACGCAGGCCACGGGGGAGGACACCCAGAACCAGAGCCGGCCCGCCCCGCCCGAGGCCTGGTCCGCGCGGGTGGCCACCTTCAACATCTGGGGGAACGTCGGCCACCAGGGCAAGACGGACTGGATCCCGCCGGTGATCAACGAGACGGTCGGCACGGCGCCGGTCGCGATGGCGCTGCAGGAGGCCTGCCGCAACCAGGCCGCCGAGCTCGCCGCCCGGCTGGGCATGCGGATGGAGTTCCAGGCGCTGATGCCGCACCGCTGCGACAACGGCCAGGACTTCGGCAACGCCGTTCTCTACCAGGGCACGGCCACCGGGCCGGTGGTCCGGCGGATCATGCCCGGCATCGACGAGGACGAGCCACGGGGGCTGATCTGCGTTCCGCTCAACGACATGCTGTTCTGCGCCATCCACCTGTCCATCGACCAGGGCAGGCGGCTGGGCCAGACGCTCTGGCTGGCCACAGTGGAGAAGGGCGGCGACCCGCAGCTGCGGCCGCTGAAGTCCTGGGGAACCGTGGTGCTGGCGGGCGACTTCAACGGCGAGCCGAACTCGCCCGAGCTCAGCCAGCTGTACACCACCATCGGGGCGAAGGAGGCGCTCGGCCCGCGGGGCGCGTACACCGAGCCGACCCACGACGACAACCGGAAGATCGACTACATCTTCACCTGGGGAGGGGCGGCGTCCTTCCACGGCACCAAGGCACAACCCACCAAGTACAGCGATCACTACCTGTACACCACGTGGATTGGTAACTAAGTTCAGGTCCGCGCCGCCGAAACCGGTTCCGGAGCCCCTGTGGGCCCCGGCCCGCCCAGAGAGGACCTGGCATGTTTTCCCGTCGCAGAGTCGCGCGGACGACTGTGGCCGCGGCAGCGGCAACGCTCCTGTTATCCGGACTGTCCCCGCAAGCTGGGGCGGCCGATCAGGACCGGGGGTGGTCGCCGGTGACCGGCACGTACTCCAGCGGAGCCGACCACATCTGGCAGCCGCTGCCGCCGGTCCGGGACACCGGTGCCAAGACCGACGCCACCGTCGTCATCGACCCCGGCCAGCTGCGCCAGCAGTACTCCGGCATGGGGTTCTCGCTCGACGAGACCAGCGTGTCCAACCTGTGGAAACTCACCCCCGAGAACCGCGACAGGGCCATCCGCCTGCTGGCCGACCCGCGCACCGGCGCCGGCCTGGACCGGTTCCGGCTGACCATCGGCAGCCCCGACCTGATCGAGCACCTGCCGTTCTGGTCCTATGACGAGCTGCCCGCCGGGGTCACCGAGGACCCCGACCTGAAGTACTTCTCCATCCAGCGCGACGTCGACGCGCACATCGTGGACACCATCAAGCTGATCCAGCGCTACAACCCGCGCGCCACGTTCTTCGCCTCCGCCTGGAGCGCGCCCGCCTGGATGAAGACCAACAACAAGTTCCTCGGCGAGGTCGCCCTCAAGCCGGGCAGCACCACCAGCTACTACCAGGTCGGCAAGCTGCGCGACGACCGCATCGACGTGTTCGCCCGCTACTACGTCAAGTACGTGCAGGCCTACGCGCGGCACGGCATCAAGGTCGACGCGCTGACCCTGCTCAACGAGCCCGGCATCGACGTGGTCTACCCGGCGATGGACATCTCCATCGCGCAGCAGCAGAAGCTCTCCCTCGCGATCAAGCGCGAGCTGGGCCGCGCGCACCTGGACACCCAGCTCTACGTGCACGACTTCAACTTCTGGGACTGGCGCGACCCGAACAGCACGGAGACCAAGAACTACTACCGGATCTTCCAGGACTCACCGGACGGCTCGATCAAGGGCAAGCAGGTCATGCAGGCCGCCGACGCCATCGCGTTCCACCCGTACTGGGGTGACCCGAAGGTGATGCGCGACGCCTACGAGCAGACCGGCAAGCCGGTGCACATGACCGAGACCAGCGACCTCAGCCCGGCGACCGTGCTGAGCTACTTCCGGCTGAACGTCAGCTCGTACGTGACCTGGGCGCAGACCACCGACCAGGACGGCGGCACGCTGCACTGGACCCCGTTGCGGGACAACAACGTCGACTGGGACCAGGTCGCCGCGACCACCAAGTGGCCCAACCGGCTGGTCAAGGTGAACACCACGACCAAGGACTTCACCGTCCGCAACGAGCTCTACGCGTTCGGTCAGTTCGCCAAGTACCTCGGCCCGCAGCACACCCGCGTCGAGTCCAGCACCACCGACAACGGCGTCAGCAACGTCGTGTTCAAGGACCGGGACGACCGGTTCGTCGCGATCCTGACCAACAGCAACGCCACCGACTCCACCGTGCGCGTGACCATGGCCGGGAACTCCTTCGTGGTCAAGGTTCCGGCGAACTCGGTGGCTACTTACCAGTGGCAGGGCCGTGTTCCGTCCGACCGGCACAACCACGCGCCGTCGGTGCAGCCCGTGCCGGACGTGACCGTCGACCAGTACAGCACCGTGCAGGTCCCGCTGACGGCCACCGACCGGGACCGTGACCGGCTTTCCTTCTATGCCACCGAGTTGCCCGCCGGCGTGAGCCTCGACGCGGCCAGCGGTGTGGTCACGTTGCACCCGTTGACCACCGGCAACCAGGACCTGACCGTGTACGTCACGGACGGGAAGTCGCGCAGCAAGGTGTCGATCCACGTCACGGTCGCGCCGAAACCCACCCCTGTGGGCGAACGCGCCGAGGCGGAGAGCTACGCCGAGCAGCACGGCTGGACCGAAGGCGGCGCCAACTTCATCGAGAACAACGCGGGAGCCAGCGGCGGCCGGAACGTCGGCTGGACCGCGCCGGGCAACTGGCTGAAGTACCGGGTGAACGTGCCCAAGGCCGGGACCTACGACCTTGAGCTCCGGTTCGCCAACGGCAGCGGCGCCACGGCGACCGACGGCCTGTCGTTCCGGGACTCCAGCGACGCCAAGCTGGCCACGTTCTCCCTTCCGGACACCACCGGTTGGGGCACCTACCAGTCCACACACGCCCAGGTGACGCTCCCGGCGGGCGAGCAGACAGTGACCTTGTTCTGCGAGACCGGCGGCTTCAACCTGGACTACTTCAAGCTGTCCTGAGCCCACCCGACCGCACCCGCCGCCCGCCGGGGCGGGTGCGGTCAGGGCAGGACCGGCACCGGCAGCGAGACGGGGGACAGCGGCACGGAGCGGGCGGGCTCGTCGAGGTCGAGCAGCTCGTACAGCTTCTGCCGCAGCACCGACCCCGCCTCGCCGGGCCGGGAGGTCAGCAGGTCGCGGACGGTGTCCTGGTCCGGGCCGCCGGGTTGTTTCAGTTGCGGCTCAAGGGGTTCGTCCAGATCCCAGACCGGGGTGCCGTCGAACGGCTCGGGCGCGTCCTCACCGTCGGGGACGTGCAGCACCGGAACACCGATCCCGGCCGCGTACCGGGTCGGCTTGCCGTGGTCGCCGATGACCGCGTCCGCGCCGACGAGCGCGCCCCGCCAGCCCTCGTGCGGCGGCATCAGCCGCAGACCATCGTTCAGCGCGGGCGACATCCAGTCGCGCACCTGCCATTCGCCGTACTGCGCCCAGGTGCGGGGATGCAGCGCTCCGGCGACCCAGTACCGGTCCGGGGCCAGCACGGCCAGGATCCGGTAGAACAGGTCCGGGTGACGGCCCACGGCGGACTCCTCGCCGTACGCCGAGCTGACGAACACCAGCTCCTGGTCGTCCGGCACGTCCAGCGCCTCGCGGTAGTGCTTGCGCAGCGACATCGCGGCTTCCAGCCGGTCGAACCCGATGTCGCCGGCGACGAACGCGGCGGGCTTGGCGTCCGGGACGTTCTCGCCGAGCTGTTCGAGCTGACGGTCGTGGGTGAGCACGATCGCGTTCGCGCGCACCTCGCCATCGACGGTCAACGTGTCCGCGTCCAGCTCCTGCGGGACGAGCAGCATCTTGCCCTTCAGCTCGCCGGCACCGTGCTTGTCGGCCACCAGCACCAGGTCCCACTCGATGTGCCGGGCCTGGGTCCACGGCAGCGCGACGATGCCCAGCGCCTTGACGAAGTCCTGGGTGGCCGGTCCGTGCGAGCCGTCCTCGGGCACGGTGACCACGACCTGGATCCGG
>CBIMJO010000816.1:0-5182 GCA_966244135.1 uncultured Actinocrispum sp.
GATGGACATCAGGGGGCGGGATCCGGAGCTGGCCAGGCTCACCGAGGCGGTCGACCGGACGCTGGCTGGACGCGGCGGGATGGTGCTGCTCAGCGGGGAGGCGGGGATCGGCAAGTCCCGGCTGGCCGCCGAGTCGCTGGCGTACGCGCGATCGAGGGGCTGCACTGTCCTCAGTGGACAGGCGCATCCGTTGCACAGCGGTCTGGCCTACGCGCCGATCGTGGAGGCGTTGCGGCCGCACCTGTCCGGCCGGGCGGACCTCGGGCCGTTGATGACCGGGGCGCGGACGTTGCCGGTGACCGACCCGGAGCTGGAACGCACCCGGATGTTCGAGGAGGTCGCGCGGCTGGTCGGCGAACTCGCCCCGGCCGTGTTGTTCGTCGACGACCTGCATTGGGCCGACCGCGGCACGATCGAGCTGGTGCACTACATCGGGCACGCCGGCAAGGTGCTCGTGCTGGCCGCGTACCGGCCCAGCGACGTCCTCGCCGACCTGTCCGCCGGGGCCCGCCGCGAGGACAACGAGATCCGGCTGATGCCGTTGGCGGACAACGATGTCGCCACCCTCGTGCGGGATCTGCTCGGCGAGGTCCCCTCGGAGCGGATGCTGCATGGCGTGACCGCGCGGGCCAAGGGAATCCCGTTGTTCGTCACGGCTCTGGTGCACGACGGGGCCTCTTCGTTGCGGCCGGACACGTTGCCGGTGATCGTGCGGGACGTCGTGCTCAGCCGGTTGCTGCAGCTGAACGAGGACGAGCGGCGGCTGCTGGAGATCGTGTCGGTGGCCGAAGTGGCCTCGAACGCTTTGCTGGCCGCGTTGTGGGACGGCCCGCTCGACGCGACCCTGCGCAAACTCATCGCCGCGCGGCTGATCGTCGAACAGGGCACGTCCTACCGGATCGCGCACCCGCTCTACGCCGAGGTCGCGTACGCGGAACTGACGTTGGGGGAACGGAGAACCCTGCACGCGGCGATCGCGCGGACCATCGACGCGCAGACGCCGGACGACGTTCTCGCGCTGGCACCGCACTACCGCGAGGCCGGGGATCTCGTCGACGCCACAAGGGCCGCGCAGATCACCGCCGAGGCGGGCTGGCGCGCGATGGCCGTGCACGATGTCGCCGAGGCCATCACGTACATGACCGCCGCGGTGGCGAACTCGCCTGAGGATCCCGTGCTGCTGGAGGGTTTGGGCCTGGCCTATCAGGCTGCTGGGCGGCTCCCGGACGCCGAGGCGACGTGGACGAAGGCCAGCACGCTGGCCAGTGGCGTGTTGCTGGGCACTTTGCACTACCGGCTGGCATTGCTGGCCTCCGAGAACGGGAACCCGGCGTCCAATGTGGAGTTCAAGCCGGGTGACCCGAACAGCGCCATGCTCAAGATGATCTTCACCTTGCGCCGGGCGCGGGTCTCCTCGACCCAGACGGTGATCGACGAGCTCCGGTCGTTCGCCGGCGATCCCACCCCGGCCGGGCAAGCGGTCGGCGCGTACGGCGACGCGTTGCAAGCCGTGTCGGACTACGACATCAGCCGAGCACTGGAATCCGCGAAGCGCGGACTGGAGCTGGCCAAGATCTGCGGGGACACCGACGCGCCGATGCAGATGCAGGCCGCCCGCCGGTTGCTGCTGTGGCTGTGCATCGCCGCCGGGGACATCCCGGCGGCACTCGAGCACGCCACTCGCGTGCGCACCGAGCTCGCGCAGCTCGATGTCCCCTCGGCGTCCGCCTCGGTGCAGTTCAGCTATGTCACCGCGAACTACGTGCGGGGCGACCTCGTCACCGCGCTGCGGGCCTCCGCCGAGGGGATCCGGATCTCCCGCGGCGGGCAGCTGTTCCGGTCGCTGACCCGGATGCTGCTCGGCCGGTCGGTCGTGCTCGCCGAGCAGGGGCGGCTGGGCGAGGCGGGTGAGTGCCGGGCGGAGGCGGAGGGCATCTCGGTCGCCCAGGACATCAGCGTGTCCACACTGACCGTGCTGGCCGACATGGCCACGTCCATCCACAGTGGACAAATCGGCCGGGTGGCCGTCTCGCCCGAGTGGGTCAGCTACAACGAGCCGCTCAGCTGTGTCGAGCCGTTGTTCGCGGGCCTGATCTCGTTGGCGCGGCAGGACTTCGAGACGCTCGCGGCGACCATCGCGCACCTGGAACGGTTCCGCGGGGCACCGTTCTTCGCGACCATCGCCGACCGGCTCACCGGGCTGCGGGACTCCTCGTCGGAGTTGCTGGACCGGGCCGCCGATGCGTTCGCCCGCATGGGCGCGGGCCTGATCGCGGCACAGACCCGCCTGGAGTGGGCCGAGCTGACCGGCGACCGGACCTGTGTGCTGGAACTGATCGAGGCGTTCGACCGGCAGGAAGCCGCCCCCTGGGCCGCGCGGGCCCGCAAACACGCGCGTTCGATGGGCATCCGGGTGCCGTCCTCGCGGATCTCAGGCGTGCTGAGCACCCGGGAGCTGCAGGTGGTCCGGCTGCTCGGCGACGGACTGTCCAATGCGGACATCGCGGCCCGGCTGTTCCTGTCGCCGCGGACCGTGGAGACCCATTTGCGCAACAGCTACGCCAAGCTCAACCTGTCCTCACGGGTCGCGCTGGCGCGCTGGGCGGCGGACAACGGCGGCCGGGAATGACCCCCGGCCCACCCAAGCTGACGGAGAGGTCATGACCCCCCTTGTGTCAACCTCAGGTCTGCATGAGCCGCGTGGCTCCCAACCGCACCTGAGGGGAACGGGACCCGGCACGTACCGAACTCGACGGTGCCGATCCAACTCGGCCACAAGGGTCAAATTCGGGGAGGCGGAACAGTCATGACACTGCCGGAGAAGGAACTGACAGTGGTGCTGGCGGACGACCACCCCGTGGTCCGCAGCGGCCTGCAGGCGCTGCTGTCCTCCGTCGACGGGATCACGGTGGTCGCCGAGGCGACCACCGGCCGGGAGGCGGTGGAGGCCACCGTCCAGCACAGGCCGGACGTGCTGCTGGTCGACCTGCAGATGCCCGACCTCAACGGGATCGCCGCCACGCGTGAGGTGCTGCAGCACGTTCCCGACGTGGCCGTGCTGGTGCTGACCATGTTCCACGACGACGAGTCGGTGGTCTCGGCGATGCGCGCGGGCGCCCGCGGCTACATCCTGAAGGGCGCGGGCCAGGAGGACATCGTGCGCGCGGTGCGCGGGGTGGCCGCCGGGGAGGCGATCTTCGGCCAGAACGTGGCCCACCGGGTGCTGGACCTGCTGGCCACGCCCCGGACCGCGGAGCCGTTCCCGGACCTGACCGTGCGCGAACGGGAGGTGCTCGACCTGGTCGCGGCCGGGCTGGGCAACGCGGTGATCGCCCGCCGGCTGCACCTCGCGCCCAAGACGGTCAGCAACCACATCTCCGCGATCTTCGCCAAGCTGCGGGTGGTCGACCGGGCGGCCGCGATCGTGCGCGCCCGGGAAGCCGGTCTCGGTCGCTGAGCCCTTGCCCCGCAACGGAAATCACCCCGCCTCAGGACAAGGGCGGGGTGATTCCCTGTGCCGATCGCCGGCTGGGGGGACGGCAATCGGGGACTGTGTGATCGGGCGTCAGCTGGTTGTACTAACCAACCCTGGGGATCTCGATCGACACGGGGGCGCCGTAGTCGAAGAACTCGGCGGTGATGCTGCCGAACGTCTTGGCGCCGACCTGGAAGCGGACGAGCCGGTTCTGCCCGTCGATCCAGATCTTCGAGTCGCCGAGATCCTCGCCGCCCGCGTTCGGCACGAGCTTGTACCGGGTCGCCTGCACCCCGCGGACCGCCTCCGAGCCGTCCGGGGTGACCGTGGCCAGGTCCTTGACCTGGTCGATGAACGACATCGGGTCGCTGCCCGGCGAGGTCTTCCCGCCGCCGAGCTGACCGGCCAGCGCGGCCGCGTCGGTCTTGGTCCACGGGCCGTCCTCGGCGCCGTCGGTGGTGGTGCGCATGTAGAGGGTGCCGCCGTCGGTGACGATCGACATCGTCAACTTCTGGCCGCCCGCGTCGATCACCGACTCGATCTTGGCCCGGTTCGCCTTGAAGTCCATCTCGCCGGTGCTGCTGAAGTTCAGCGGCGTGTCGGCCTCGCCCTGCATCTTGTACTCGAACTTGGCCGTGCTCGCGTCCCGTGTGGACTTGGCCGCGCTGGAGATCAGCGCCTTGGGGTCGGCCGCGGGCTTCTCCGCGGGCTTGTCCGCAGCCGAAGGCGCGGGCTTGGCGCCGTCACCGCTCGCCTGAGGGACACCCGTGGTCTGGTTCGCGCAGCCCGCCAGCACGAGCGCGGCCCCCAGCACGGCAGCCACCAGAGTGGAACGCATCGCCTTATCCCCTTCCCAGCCGGACCGATGCACAACCCTTGCGCTCCCGGACACCCAAATGGCAGGGGCCTGGACCGGGACAGGGCGGGAAACTGTCCGGGTGAGATCGGGACGCCGATCCCAGGACAAAACCGCGACCGGGACGGAGGATGACCTGGTGCCGCAGATCGCTCACCGGCCGGTGACCTGGGTTGCCAGTGGCTGCTTCGCGCTCACCGCCGTGGGGGCGACCGCCGCGCTGGCGCTTGTCACGGTGCTGGGCGGCGATCCGCGGTTCGTCATCGCGCACTCGGTAGCCGGCCTCGGCCTGGGGATCTGCGGGTTCCTGCTGGCGAAGGCCCGGCCGCGCAACCCGATCGGCTGGTTGTTCCTGGCCGGTTCGCTGCTGCACTCGGTCAGCGCGGTGTCCCTGCCCGCGGGCAACGTGACCGGCCAGCATGCGTGGCTGCTGTCGGTGTCGTTCGTGGTCCCGTTGACGCTGTTGCTGTTCCCGACCGGGCGGTTGCCGGGACCGTGGTGGCAGGTGGTGGCGTGGGCGCTGCTGGTGGCCACGCCGCCGTTCGCGATCGGCTGGTCCGAGGCGCGGTTCGCCTGGGGCGTGCCCGCTCTGGGCGTGGTGGCGTCGTTGGTCGTCCGGTACCGGCGGGGCGACGAGGTGTTGCGGCGGCAGTTGCTGTGGCTCGTGCTGGCGTTGATCGGCAACGCCATCGCGTACCTGCCGTTGATGCTCCGGCTCGGGCCCGAGCTGATGATGGTCATGCCCGCGTTGGTGCCCGCGGCGATGACCGTGGCGCTGCTGCGGTACCGGTTGCTGGACATCCGGCTCGTGGTGTCGCGGGCGTTGCTGTACTTCCTGCTGATCGTCGGCG
>CBIMJO010000817.1:0-5180 GCA_966244135.1 uncultured Actinocrispum sp.
GGAGATCTACCTCAACGGCGTGAAGATCAACGACTACACCAGCACGCGCACCATCGCCAACGGCTACATCGGCGTCCAGAACGACGGCGACGCGGCCCACATCAGTTACCGCAACATCCGCATCAAGGCGGACACCACCACCCCAACGCAGCCGTCCGCCAACCTCGCCCTCGGCAAGCCGGTGACCGTGTCCTCAGTGGAACCCAACAGCCCGCACGCCGGGGCCAACGCAGTGGACGGCAACACCAACACCCGTTGGGGCAGCGCCTACTCCGACCCCCAATCGATCACCGTCGACCTGGGCGCAACCCACACCCTCAACCGCGTCAAGCTGAACTGGGAAGCCGCCTACGGCAAGGCCTACCAGATCCAGACCTCCGCCAACGGCTCGTCCTGGACGACGATCCACAGCACGACCACCGGTGACGGTGGCATCGACGACATACCCGTCACCGGCAACGGTAGATACGTTCGGGTGCAAGGAACCCAACGAGGCCTTCCGCAGTACGGCTACTCGTTGTGGGAGTTGGAGGTCTACGGCAGCTGACCAATCCACCCGGCCGGCGGATCATGCCGTCGGCCGGGTGGATAGTCCTTTGTAGACCGCATTGGTTGCGTGGGTCCGGTTCGCTATGGGTTGATGTCCCAGTCCCTATCCGGCTTCGCGCGCCTCGCCTCGACCAGTTTCGCCATGGCCTGCGGGTGCCCGTGGGTCGTGAAGTGTTCGAAGTCGACCATGACGAACAGTGCCCTGGCCTGAAGGGCGACCGGGCCGTCCTCGGCGTCGAGGTGGCCGTCCGCGCTGACGTAGATCTTGCGCCCGGCCAGTCCGTCCAGCCGGGCCGTGATGAACAGGGTCGACCCGACCGGCACCGGACGCCGGAAGTCGGTCTCCAGCCGCCCGGTCACGGCCGGCCGGCGCAGCAGGTTTCCCACCAGGGAACCGAGAGCCTCGTCGAAGGCACACGCCAGCAGGCCGCCGTGGGCAAGCCCGGGCGCACCCTGATGGGCCTCGGTCACGGTGAACCGCGCCCGCACGGTCTGGCCTTCGCCCACTGTGGACCGCATGTGCAGCCCGCCTTCGAGGTCCGCACCGCAGCCGAAGCACTCGGCGTAGTGCATCGGCAGCTCAGTGCCGGGCGAGGGCGCCTTCGGATGGGCGATCACCGGCTCAGTGGGTACCGGCGGCCATGACTGCGCTGTGCTGTTCATAGGTCAACGTTAACGTCCGCTGGTACACCATCAGCAAGCCGCGTCACGGGCTGGGACGCGCCTCCACCCGCCCGCCGGATCTCAGCCGCCGATCGCCTTGCCGAACGCGGCCATGTCGAAGTAGTCCCGCCACGCGGCGATTCGATCGTCCACTATCTCGAAAACACCCATCACCGGCAATCGCACTTCCAGGCCGTCCTTGCGGCGCAGCGCATCGGTGCGCTCGTTCATCACGATGTACCTGCCGAATCGCGAGATCGGCGAACGGCTGTACCTCTCGCACCGAATGGTGGAATCGCTTCTTTCCCAAACCGAACATGCACAGCCGACGTCACTCCGCTATCTATTGTGAACGCTCCTCGCGACGCCGGTTCGGGCCTTGGTCCGCGAAAATGTGACCTGATCGCCCGCGCGTTTCTCGATCACGTCGCCGAGCGGGTCACGGAGGGAGACGATCCCCTGCCCCGGCCCGGCGACCTGCTGGAACGTCCACAGCCGCCCTGCCCCGGGCCGACGGGCCGGGGCAGGGCACCGGCAAGCCGGAGCCCGTTCCCCCAAGGAGAATTGCCCACTCCTAGGGGTAACGTGTCAATCGGTCGCTCTTGACCTTCAATTGACTCCCCGCCAAGATCCGGAATGTATCGAATCCTTGGCAGGATAGGAGGCCATGTAGTGCAGGTAGTGGCTACCTGAGTTTTGGATTCATGGGGTGAGCCGAACGTCCGCCGCCGCGTTCGCCGCTCACATTCTCGGTCGTCCGTGGGTTGTCCGGCAGCCGGGACCGGGATGCGTTTCGCGCGTTCCGACGTCCCGGGTGTGGGTGAGGTCCGGCCTGCCCACGGAATGTTCCGGCCTTTGTCACGTAAGGGCGGAGGAAACGTGCGTACATTCAGGCTGCTCAGCATTCCGGTCACCGTACTGCTCGCGGGGAGCACCGCGCTGCCAGCGAGCGCGGCACCCACTGAGGAGGGTCCGCTGGCGTTGGAGGTGCAAAGCCTCGACGGCAGCGGCAACAACCTCGCGCATCCCACCTGGGGCAAGGCGGGACTGCCCTACAGCCGGGTCGCCCCCGCGCGCTATGCCGACGGGCGCAGCGCACCGGTCACCGGTCCGAACTCGCGGTTCATCAGCAACCGCGCGATCAACGACGTGAACCAGAACGTCTTCTCCGAGCGGGGAAACACCCAGTGGGTGTGGACCTGGGGACAGTTCCTGGACCACACGTTCGGCCTGCGGCTGGGCGGCGCCGGCAACGACCCGCAGGGAGAGACGGCGAACATCCCGTTCAACCGCAACGATCCACTGGAGACGTTCACCAACGACCTCGGCGTCATCGGGTTCTCACGCTCGGTCCCGGCGCCGGGTACCGGGGTGACCAACCCGCGCGAGCAGGTCAACTCGCTCCCGTCCTATATCGACGGGTTCGCCATCTACGGCCCGAACGACCAGCGGCTGGAGTGGCTGCGGGACGGCCCGGTGGACGGGAACATGGCCAACAACCAGGCCACGCTGATGCTCTCCGGCGGATACCTGCCCGACCGGACAGCGAGGGGCAACCCGTCCACGGCGCCTGTGATGGACGTCGACGGCCGTCTGCGCGGCGCGCCCAACACCGCCGTGGTCTCCGGTGACGTACGGGCGAACGAGAACATCGCCCTGACCGCCACCCACACGCTGTTCGCCCGCGAGCACAACCGGATCGTGTCGCAGCTGCCGAACACGCTGACGGACGAGCAGAAGTTCCAGATCGCCCGCCGGGTGGTCATCGCCGAGCAGCAGTACGTCACGTACAACGAATGGCTGCCGACCGTCGGCGTGCGGCTGCCGGCCTACACCGGCTACAAGGCAGGCGTGAACGCGACCTTGAGCAACGAGTTCGCGACCGTCGGGTACCGGATGCACAGCATGATCCACGGTGAGTTCGAGATCGAGACCGACCGGGACCGCTACACCGACAGCCGGCTCGACGCCTTCCGCCAGCAGGGCATCAAGGTCGAGGTCAGCCAGGACGGCGAGGAAGTCGAGCTCGCGGTCCCGCTGAACGTGGCGTTCTTCAACCCGGCCCTGCTCAAGGACATCGGCATCGGCCCGCTGCTGAAAGCCATCGGCGGGGACGAGCCGCAGTACAAGAACGACGCCCTGATCGACAACCAGCTGCGGTCGGTGCTGTTCCAGATCCCGAAGCCCGGTCAGACCGGTTGCATCGAACCGGTGGACCCGGCCTGTTTCCGCGGCGTTGTCGACCTCGGCGCCATCGACATCGAGCGCGGCCGCGACCACGGAATGCCCAGTTACAACCAGCTTCGGCAGGCCTATGGGCTACCCGCGAAGACCAGTTTCGCGGCGATCGTGGGCAGCCAGGGCGAGTCGTTCCCCGCCGACCCGGAGCTCACCCCGGGCAACGAGATCAACGACCCGGACAGTCTCGACTTCACCGAGCTGTTCGACCGCAACGGTGCGCCCATCGCGCTGGACAGCGAAGTCGCCTCCGCTCAGGCGGTGAATGCCAAGCGCCGCACCGGCCTGGCCGCACGGCTGCGCGCCGTGTACGGGTCGGTCGACCGGGTGGACGCGTTCATGGGCATGATCGCCGAGCCCCGGGTCGGCGGGTCCGAGCTGGGCGAGCTGCAGCAGGCCATCTGGGCCAAGCAGTTCCAGGCCCTGCGGGACGGCGACCGGTTCTTCTACGGCAACGACCCCGGGCTCGCCGCGATCAGGACCGCGTACGGGATCGACTTCCGGCACAGCTTGTCGGAGATCATCGCCGCGAACACGGACATCCCCGCGGACGAGTTGAGCGCCACCGTGTTCACGATCCCCGACGAGCCCCTTGAGCCGAGCCGGATACTCGGCGTCGGCGCCGGCCGCTGCCTCGACGTGCCGAACTCGTCGACCGCCAACGGTGTCCAGGTGCAGATCTTCGACTGCAACCAGACCCAGGCACAGCAGTGGTCCCAGTTCGCCGACGGGACGATCCGCAACCCATTGGCCAACAAGTGCCTTGACGTGGCGAACAGACAGACCACACCAGGCACCCGGGTGCAGATGTGGACCTGCACCGGCGGCGCCAACCAGAAGTTCACCTTCAACGCCAACGGAACCATCGTCGGTGTCCAATCAGGACTGTGTCTCGACGTGACCGGTGTGGCGACGAACAACGGGGCCAAGATCCAGGTCTGGAACTGCCATGGCGGCAGCAACCAGAAGTGGATCAGATAGCCCGGGTACCGGATCGGCCTGACGGCTCCGTCAGGCCGATCCACCATGTCAGGCCCCGACACATCGAACCGGCTACGTCGCGCGGTTCGGGCCGGTGGCCTTGACGAGGGACCACACCGCCTTGCCCGGCCCGCATCGCCGCACTCCCCATGCCGCGGACAGGGCGTCGACGAGGCGGATACCCCGGCCGCCGAGGCGGGTCGTGGACGGCGGCTGGAGCACCGGTGGGGCGGGATCGCCATCGGTGACCTCGATCCGCACCACATCGTGGCGGTGGCTGACAGCCAGCTTGTGCGGACTGTCGGTGTGCTGCTTGGCGTTGGTGACCAGTTCGACCACCACGAGCATGATGTCCGCCAGCTTGTCGGCGGTGACAACGTCCTTCAGATGCCCTCGGACCCACCGCCGTACGTCGATCATCGCCGGGTGATCATCGAGGGACAGCGACCACGAAGCAGTTCGCGGATCACTCACCCCGGCCGGTGGACTCATTGCCCGGCCGGGCGGGGGTCGAGGGCGTCGCGGGCGTGCTCGGCGGAGGGGTACACCGTGAAGAAGGCGCCCAGTCCGATCAGGGCCAACGTGGACGCGACCTGCTGGGGCACGGCGGCCAGGGCGATCGCGGCGCGGGCGGCGGTCGCGTGGTTGTGGGCCGCGATCAGGGTGGCGATGCCGCTGGAGTCGCAGAACGTGAGCGCGGCCAGGTTGACGACCAGCAGCTGGCCTTCGTGCAGCTGGAGGTCGTGGAT
>CBIMJO010000818.1:0-5173 GCA_966244135.1 uncultured Actinocrispum sp.
CCGTTGCCGATGACCATGGCCACGTGTCCTTGCCACACAACGAGATCGCCGGGTAGCAGCTGGCTCTGGTCCGGGACCGACGCGCCCATCGCCTGCGCTGCCGAGTGCCTCGGCAGCTGCAGGCCCGCGTCTGCGTACGCCCACGACGTCAGGCCGCTGCAGTCGGTGCCGGACGGCGGGTTCGACGCACCCCACACGTACGGAGTGCCAAGCGCGGTAAGGGCTTTGCGCACAGCGGCGGCCGCGACCTCGTTCGGCGCCTCGACACTGGCGCCGCCGGGCAGGTTGATCCCCACGCCCGAACCGGGTTGCGGCGGGATCGCGACCGGCAGGCGCGGGCCGACGGCGGTACCGCCGCCACCGCCACCCCCGCCTCCGCCGCCACCACCGTGACCGCCACCTCCACCGCCGCCACTCCCACCGCCACCGTGGCTGCGGGAAGCGGCCTGGTCGATCCCGCTCTTGCCGTCACCAGCGCTCTGCGCCGAAGTCCGGCCAGTGGTGTCCGGCGGGCCCATGGTCTGCCCCAGCGAACCCATAGTCCCGGCGTCGACCTTGGGCAGGCTGTTGAGCTGCCCCACCAACGGGGTCAGCTGGTCCTTGACCTTCTGCAGGGCAGCGGCGGTCTTCGTCGCGTATTCGTCCGCTTTGGACTTCGCCTCCGCGGCCGCGCTCGCCCACGCGCCGTCGTTCCCGGTCTGTGCGGCCGATTCCGCGGCCTGCATGACCGGGGTGGCCCACTGCACGAACTCGTCGATCAGCGCCTGGATGCTGGTGCGGCCGCCGGTCACCGCGCCGACCGCCGCCGAGGCGGCGGTCTGCGCGGCGGTGCAGTTGCCGGACAACGTGTTCATCGCGCCGGTGAACGCGGCGGACCGGCCCTGGAAGGCGCCGGCCTGCTCGCCGTACCAGCCCTGCAGGGTGGTCTTGGCCTGCGACTCCTGCCGGCCCTTCATGTCGTTGAGCGCGGTCACCCCGCGCCCCAGGGACTCGGCGGCCCGGCTGCCCGCGCCGGTGTCACCGTCCAGTTTGGCCAGGTGGTCCTTCATCGGCTGGACCAGGCCGGCCACGAACCCCGCGGCGCTCATCAGGTCCGGTCCGCCTTCTTGATCGACTGGGCGTGGTCCTGCTGCTGGTTCTGATACCCGGTCAGCGCGTCGCCGACGGCCTTGGCCAGCGCGGCCAGCCCGGTCGAGGCCGCCTTGACCCCGTCCAGCTGCGAGGTGGCGGCCTGCTGGAAGGCGGCGTTCAGCCCGACCTCGGCGCCGATCTTGCCGAAGCAGTCGCCGGGCAGGGAGTTCACGCCCGACAACGTGCCGGTGCCGACTTTCGCCAGCTCATCGGCCATCGTCGTCATGGTGCTCTTGTACGACTCGAGCGCCTCTGGCTCGACCTCGAAGCCGTCCGGCATGTTCCCCCCGTCCGTTCTGGTTCGCCCTACTCTGCCCTAGGACGCGGCCCGGTGTGCCCCAGTTCCCCTAATCGGGCACCGGGCGGACGACGGCCCAGGACTTCACCGTGCCGCTGCCGCGGCCCCAAGGCAAATGGTCGTCGAAACCGGGGAACCGGTCGGTCAGCAGCGCGTTGTTCACGGTGACCTCGACGACGGCCTCACCGTTCGCGCGCCCGCTCATCGTGTAGAGCCAGATCGGTTCGGGGCTGACGGTGAACCGCTCCAGCAGCCGGTCGACCACGCGCAGGGTGGGCGGCCGCACGTCGAGCGCCTCGTCGAACTCCGGCGGCAGCTCGTTGAACCGGCGGGTCATCAGCGGCCCGGCCAGGATCTCGGCCTTCGAACCGTCGGCGTCGCGGGCGTCCTCGCGGTAGACCACCTCGGTCAGCGGGTGGTCCGGCAGGCGCAGCGCGATGAACAGCGGCAGCACGTTGTGCGTCCAGCCCATCAGCGCCTGGCCGACCGGGTCGTCCTGCTGCGACGCCGTGCCGACCGCCTGGTCCCAGGCGGGCGCGCCCCACGCCGGGTCGCCCACCGCGATCGGGATCTGCACCATGCGGCCGTCCTGGTGCCAGATCGGCTCCTCGACCACGATCTTCAGGGACAGCTGCGGCAGCGACACGATGCCGCCGTCGGCCGTCGCCGCGATGCCGTGGCTCTCGCTCAGCATCGCGGTGACGGTCCCGGCGATCCGTGCCTGGTCGGACTCAGGCATGTGAACTTCTTTTCCCCAGGGGTGCGGTCAAACCCCCATAGGGTGCCACACCGTCTTCGCCTCGAGGTACGCGCGCAGCCGGGTGATGTCCGGCTGTTTGGTCCAGTCGGGTTCGTCCTGCGGGGTGCGCAGCACGCGCTTGACCGTTCCGGCGGCGGACTTCTCCAGTTCGGCGCGCAGGATCGTCGGCGCGCCGGTCAGGTCGAGGGCGTTCACGTCCGCGTGCGAGGCCAGCCAGGGCGCCAGCTCGACGGCGCTGCCGGTGAGCATGTTGACCACGCCACCGGGAACGTCCGACGTGGCCAGCACCTCGGACAGGGTGATCGCGGGCAGCGGCCGGTCCTTGCTGGACACGACGACCGCGGTGTTCCCGCTCGCGATCACCGGCGCCAGCACGCTGACCAGGCCGAGCAGCGAGGACTCCTGCGGCGCGAACACCGCGACCACACCGGTCGGTTCCGGCACGGTGAACGAGAAGTACGGTCCCGCCACGGGGTTGGCCGCGCCGAGCACGGTCGCGATCTTGTCCGTCCAGCCCGCGTACCAGACCCAGCGGTCGATCGCCATGTCCACAAGGGACTGTGCGCGCCGGGTGCCCTCGCTGGCGGTGACCTCCGCGACGAACTGGTCGCGGCGGCCCTCCAGCATCTCCGCGACCCGGTACAGCACCTGACCGCGGTTGTACGCCGTCGCGCCTGACCAGCCGCCGAAAGCCTTGCGGGCCGCGGCGACCGCGTCCCGGGCGTCCTTTCTGGACGCCTGCGCCGCGTTGGCCAGGAACTTGCCCTTGGTGTCGCTGACCGGATACGTCCGGCCGGACTCGGAGCGAGGGAAGGCGCCGCCGATGTAGAGCTTGTAGGTTTTTGCTACTGCCAACCGGTTCTCAGACATCGAGGTACGCCTCCAGCCCGGCGCGGCCGCCCTCACGGCCGAAGCCCGACTCCTGGTAGCCACCGAACGGCGCGGTGGGATCGAAGCGGTTGAAGGTGTTGGCCCAGACCACGCCGGCGCGCATCTTGTTGGCCATCCACAGGATCCGCGAGCCCTTCTCGGTCCAGATCCCGGCCGACAGCCCGTACGGGGTGTTGTTCGCCTTGGCCACGGCCTCGTCCGGGGTGCGGAACGTCAGCACGGACAGCACCGGGCCGAAGATCTCCTCGCGGGCGATCCGCATGGCCTGGCTGACGTTGGAGAAGACCGTCGGCGCGAAGAAGAAACCCTTGTCCGGCAACGGGCATGGGCTCGTCCAGCGCTCGGCGCCCTCCTCCTCGCCCGCCTTGGTCAGCTCCTTGATCTTGGCGAGCTGCTCCGGCGAGTTGATCGCGCCGACGTCGGTATTCTTGTCCAGCGGGTCGCCCACGCGCAGCGTCGACACCCGGGTGCGCAGCTTCTCCAGCAGCTCGTCCGCGATGGACTCGGCGACCAGCAGGCGCGAACCCGCGCAGCAGACGTGGCCCTGGTTGAAGAAGATGCCGTTGACGATGCCCTCGACGGCCTGGTCCAGCGGCGCGTCGTCGAAGACGATGTTGGCCGCCTTGCCGCCCAGCTCCAGGGTCAGCTTCTTGCCGGTGCCCGCCAGCGAACCCTGGATGATCTTGCCGACCTCGGTGGAGCCGGTGAACGCGACCTTGTCGACCTGCGGGTGGTTCACCAGCTCGGCGCCCACCTGGCCGGCGCCCGGGATGATGTTGACCACGCCCGGCGGCAGGTCCGCCTGCTGGATGATCTCGGCCAGCACCAACGCGGTCAGCGGCGTCGTCTCCGCGGGCTTGAGCACAACCGTGTTGCCGCAAGCCAGCGCGGGCGCGATCTTCCACGCGGCCATCAGCAGCGGGAAGTTCCACGGGATCACTTGTCCCGCAACGCCCAGCGGCCTCGGCGACGGGCCGAAGCCCGCGTAGTCCAGCTTGTCGGCCCAGCCGGCGTGGTAGAAGAAGTGCGCCGAGGCGACCGGGATGTCGGTGTCCCGCGACTCCTTGATCGGCTTGCCGTTGTCCAGGCTTTCCAGCACTGCCAGCTCGCGGCCGCGCTCGGCGATCATCCGCGCGATCCGGTAGATGTACTTGGCCCGTTCGGCACCGGGCATCCTGCCCCACACCTTGTCGTGGGCGCGGCGCGCGGCCTTCACCGCGGTGTCCACATCGGCCGGTGACGCGGTGGACACCTCGGCCAGGACCTCCTCGGTGGCCGGGTTGATCGTCTTGAGCGGCTCGCCCGTGCCCTCGACGAACTTGCCGTCGACGAACATCCGGTAGCTGGGCTTGAGGTTCGCGATGTCCCGGGACTCCGGCGCGGGCGCGTACTCCCAAGTTGTCATGTCAGTCCACCGTCACATAGTCCGGGCCGCTGTAGTGGCCCTCGAGTTGGGTTCGGCGCTGCATCAGCAGGTCGTTGAGCAGGCTGGACGCGCCGAAGCGGAACAGCTTGGGGGTCAGCCACTCCGGGCCGGCCACCTCGTGCACGGCGACCAGGTAGCGCACGGCGTCCTTGGTGGCCCGGATGCCGCCGGCCGGCTTGACGCCACGCAGCTCGCCGGTCGTCCGGTGCCAGTCGTGCACGGCCTGCAGCATCACGTGGGTGACCGGGAGCGTGGCCGCGGGGGAGACCTTGCCGGTCGAGGTCTTGATGAAGTCGCCGCCCGCCAGCAGCGCCAGCCAGGACGCGCGGCGGACGTTGTCGTAGGTGACCAGTTCGCCCGTCTCCAGGATGACCTTGAGGTGCGCGTCGCCGCAGGCCGCCTTCACGGCCTGGATCTCCTCGAAGACCTGGCCGTAGCGGCCGGAGAGGAAGGCGCCGCGGTCGATCACCATGTCCACTTCGGACGCACCGGCGTTCACGGCCTCCTTGACGTCGGCCAGCTTGATCTCCTGGGCGGCGCGGCCGCTCGGGAAGGCGGTCGCCACGCTGGCCACCTCGACCTGTGCCCCGCTGAGCGCCTCGACCGCGGTGGCCACCAGGTCGGGGTAGACGCAGACGGCCGCGACGTGCGGCACGTCCGGGCGTTC
>CBIMJO010000819.1:0-5172 GCA_966244135.1 uncultured Actinocrispum sp.
CCGTCGGGCGTGCTGTCCGCGAACCCCGGGCTGAGCTTGGCCAGGACTGCGTTGCACAGCAGGGCATGCAGGTGCAGGACGAAGTCGCGGGCGTCATACCTGGCCGGCGCCGACGACTGGATGGCAAGGGGCGGTTTGTCTTTGACCGGATCGTTGAGCAATCCCCTTGACACCGAACGGATCGCGGTCGTCTTGCCTGAGCCGCGCGGCCCGGCCAGCGCCACCGCGCCCGACTCCGCCCGCGCTAGAACCCGTTGCAGCTGCCGCCCCGCACTCGTGACGATGATCTCCGCGTCGTCCTCCACGTACAGCGCGAGCTGCGCCTTGGCGGTCAACCTGGTGTCGAACAACGGTTTACGCCGACCGTCGATGAACGCCCACAACTCCGGCAACACAACGACCGCGAGCATGTACTCCCGCCGCGACGCCGGCGCCGCCTGCTCGGCTTTCAACCCGAAGAACTCGTGCATCCACGGCACCGCGGCGATCCACCACCGCAACGACAACCCCAGCATCGCCACAAAGCCGACCACGGCGAACACCTGCATCAGCAAAGGCATCGCCACCCACGCCGCCCTGACCAAGGACAGATACCCGACCCCCACCAGGAAGATCACCGCGAGGCGGCCGACCTGTTGCGGGGTCAGCGGTTCCCGGTAGAAGTCGTGGAACACGTAGACGTCGCCGGGGGCAAGACTGAACGCATCCTGCCGCGCGTGCTCCTCCTGGAACCGCGCCTGCACCGCCTTGTTGTCCCGCACCGCCTGCCGGGCCACGGCAGGACTGATCCGCTTGTCCGCCAACGCCTCCTGAACATCAGGCTGCGTCAAAGCGTCATCCAGCAGGGATTCCAGCTCGTCCACCGCACCTCGCCAGTCATCCCCCGCCGGCACGAACCCCTCAGTCATCGCACCTGCCACAACCGGATCGACCGGTCGTCGCCGGCGGAGACCAGGATCGCGCTGTCCGGACTGAACCGCACGTCGGTGACCATGCCGTGGTGGCCGGTCAGCGACTTGGCCTGGACCCATGTGCGGGTGGAGTAGAGCGTCACCTTCCGGTCCCAGTCGCCGGTGGCCAGCAGGCGACCGTCGGGACTGAAGTCGAGCGCCAGCACGCGGGAGTCGCCGGATATCGACCGCACGATGTGCCAGTCGTCAGTCCGCACAATGTCGATCCGGTGGCCGTGCACCGCGGCTACGCGCGTTCCGTCGTGGTTGAACGCGAAGAGACGGACGAAATTGAGGGAGTCCGGCAGCACCAGCTGCCGCCACGTGGCGGTGTCGTAGATGACCGGGGCGTGTTCACGTGCCGTGGCCATCGCGAACAGCCGCCCACTGGGATCGAACGTGGCCACCACACCGTCCAGCGGCACGTCCGGCAGTGTGGTCACCTCTTCGCCGGACGCCCGGACGACCCGGATGAACTTGTCGCCGACGAGCACCAGCAGCGTGCTGTCCGGACTGAACAGCGCGGACCGGACGCCGGGCAGTTCCCGGGTGCCGCCCGGCTGTCCGGACAGCGTCAGCTCACCCTTGACCCGGCTGACGAGCATGGTGTTGTCCGGGCTGATCACCCAGTCGTCCGACCGGCTGCCCCACCCCCAAAGCGTTGTGTCCCAACAGGACCGGCCCGCGATCAGCATAGTGCCGTCCGGGCTGAACCTGAGCCGGCTCTTGTCACGGCTGGGCCGGTAATGCAGGACCCGGCTGGTGTCCTTGCCGACCCGCAGCAAGGTCGCACCCAGATTCGCGGCAGCTGCGATCGCCGCGATCCCTGCGGCGATCCACAGCACCACCGTCCAGAACACGTTGCCTTCGTGCAGCCACACCATGTACGCGGGTGGAAGGACAACAAGCCACCCCGCCACCCACATGCCCACCTTCCCGCCGGTCGACAACCGGGGCAGCGAGGTCGACGGCACGATGATGGGGGCGTTTCGCTTACGCCGGGCGGTCGTGGGCAGGCTTGGGTCGCGGGCGACCGCTGGAAGCGGGGGAGGGAGCGTCGCCGCGGGGCCGGGCTCCGCTGGCTTGCTGGTGCTGGCGGCGGGGCCCGGCTGGGGTTCTGCAGGCTGCTTGGTGGTGGGTGCGGGCGCCTCGATCGGGCTTGAGGGCGGGGTTTCTGTGAGGTCAGGGGCTGGCTTGGGTTCTACGGGCTGGCTGGTGGTGGGGACTGGGGAGTCGACCTGGTGAAGGCTCGACTTGGGTTCTGCGTTCGGAGTGGTGCCGGTAGCGGGTAAGGCTGTCTTGACCGAGTTTGCGGACGGTGTGGGCACCGGCCGTTCTGAGGCGGCGTTCTCGGTGAGGTCTCGTTGTGCCCGGAGGACGGCGAGGGCCTCCAGCGCGGTGGTGTCGCCGGCTTCGGCTTTGCTGCGCAGGTGGGTCAGGGCGAGTTGGCGGTCGTCGGGGTCCGGGCTTTTGAGCAGGCCACGGATCGCGGGGCTCAGGCCGGGTGGCAGGCGCAGGCCGAACTTGTTCCAGGCCACCAGGAAGTCACCGTGGGCGAGATCGTTCCGCGTCGGGGTCTGGCTGGGGGTGAGGGCGCGGATGTGGGTGTAGACGTAGTCGTAGAGCTCTGTGGTGCCTATCTCGCCGTCGTTGTCGAGGTCCGCCTTGCCGGTGGCCAGGCCTTCGACGATGGCGTTGGTGAACCGCGAGATCTGAGGTGTGCCAAGGGCTTTCGGGTCCTGGTTGGGTTCGTAGGCGAACTGGATGTGGGTCGAGGCCGTCATCACGCAGCAGCCGCGGGCGCCGGCGAACCTCAGCTGGGCGAGGACGTCGGCGTCCGGTGCGGACTTCGGGGTCTCGCCGGCCGGGAAGGCGCCGGAGAAGCAGCAGTCCAGCCACACGATCGCCTGGCGCGCAGGGCTTGCGTCGATCAGCCGGCGGACGAGGCTGGCCTCGACCGAGGTCGTGGTCAGCAGCGCGCGGCGGGTGTCGGCGGTGGCGAAGTGGAGGTGGCCCTTGGCCTCGTCCTTGATGCCATGCCCTGACACATAGAGCAGGATCAGATCGCCGCGCTCGGCGGTGGAACACAGCTCGTCGATCCCGTTGCGGACCACATGCGACGGTTCGTTGACCAGCGAAGTGACCGTGAACGCGCCGATCTCCGGGTCGCCCAGCACCTCGGCCAGCCGGGCCACGTCGTTCGCGGGCGCCGTCAACCGGGCGAAGGCCGGGTCGGTGTAGGTGTCGGTGGCGATCAGCAAAGCGCGACGCCGCTGTGTCATACCGCCCCTCCGGAAGTCCACCGCCGGACATCGTACGGGGAGCGGATATCGTGGCTCGGTGACCTCCATTTCGGTGACTGTGCACGACGAGGACCCCGCGATCGCCGACCGGCTGACCCGTCAGCTGCGGACCGAGCTGCTCGCCCTGGACATCGACGACGCCACCTTCGACACCGACGGGCACGAGGAGGTCGCCGGCTCGAAGGGAATCGACCCGGAGACCGTCACGACCATCATCGTGGCGCTCGCCGGTTCGCCCGTGCTCAAGCAGCTCGGCCGGGTGCTGCAGGACTTCGTGAACCGCGACCGGCACCGCGAGATCACCGTCAAGCGCGGCAAGGCCACCCTCACGATCAAGGGCACACCCGACGAAGGCACAAGGGACCTCGTGGAGAAGTTCTTCGACTCGGAGGACAACTAGTCGACGAGCTCCCGCTCCGGCTCCACCGGGGGAGCGGCCTTCGCCTTGCGGTGCTTGCGGATCAGCACGAACGCCACGAGCCCGGCAACGAGCACGCCGACGACGATCATGCCGCCGGTGTTCAGGTAGCCCTCGAGTTTCTTGGCCGCCTCACCCAGCGCCGCGCCGATCGAGATGTGCACGAGCGACCAGCAGGCCGCGCCGGCGGCGGCCGCGGGCAGGAACTTGCGGTACGGCAGGCCCGCGGTGCCGGACGCGGCGGGCATCAACGTCCGCACCACCGGCAGGAACCGCGCGAAGAACACCGCCCATGCCCCGCGTTTGCGCAGGATGCCGGTGGTCTTGTCCCAGCCCTCCGCGCCGTACTTCTTGATCAGCTTGGTCTCACGCAGCGACGGGCCGAACCGCTTGCCGATGGCGTACCCGATCGAGTCCCCGATGGCCGCGGCGACGGTGACCACGGCCCAGAGGATCAGGAACCGGGTCAGCGAGCCGGAGACGGTCGTGGCGGCGATCAGCAGGCCGGCCTCGCCGGGGGCGATGAACCCCACGCCGATGGTGCACTCCGCCAGGATCAACCCGCCGGTGGCACCGACCAGAGCCGGCTGCGGCAGCGCCTGCAACCACTCCAGGACATCACTCACTATCGCCACTGAACCCTCCCCAATTCAGGCATTTGTCCCATATGGACGCGCACCCGGGTACCTTGGTTCCACATCCGGGTGAAATCCCCCATATGGGACAAATCCTACCGGGACAGCAGCGAGCCGATCTCCTGGCTGGCCGGTCCCTGCTGGGCGAGGTGCGCCAGGTGCTCCGGGACGGCCTCACCGCGGTGCGCCATGGCCTGCGCGTACAGCCGTCCGGCGCGGTAAGAGGACCGGACCAGCGGCCCCGCCATCACCCCGGCGAACCCGAGCCGCTCGGCGGTCTCCTTGTGCTGGACGAACTCCTCCGGCTTGACCCACCGGTCGATCGGGTGGTGCCGCGGCGAGGGGCGCAGGTACTGGGTGATCGTGATGATGTCGGTGCCGGCCTCGTACAGGTCGCGCAGCGCCTCGGCGACCTCGTCGGGCGTCTCGCCCATGCCCAGGATCAGGTTGGACTTGGTGACCAGGCCGAACTCGCGGGCCTTGGTGATCACCGACAGCGACCGCTCGTAGCGGAAGCCCGGCCGGATCCGCTTGAAGATCCGCGGCACGGTCTCCAGGTTGTGCGCGAGCACCTCCGGCCGCGCGCCGAACACCTCGGCGAGCTGGGCGTCGTCGGAGTTGAAGTCGGGGATCAGCAGCTCGACACCGGTACCGGGGTTGAGCGCGTGGATCTGGCGGACCGTCTCGGCGTACAGCCAGGCACCGCCGTCCTCGAGGTCGTCCCGGGCCACACCGGTGACCGTCGAGTACCGCAGGCCCATCGCCTGGACGGACTCGGCGACCTTCCGGGGCTCCTCGCGGTCGAGGTCGGCGGGCTTGCCGGTGTCGATCTGGCAGAAGTCGCAGCGCCGGGTGCACTGGTCGCC
>CBIMJO010000820.1:0-5167 GCA_966244135.1 uncultured Actinocrispum sp.
TGCCGTAGAGGTTCCCGAACTCCATCAACGACCCGTCCGGTTGCGGGTGACAGCCCTTGTGGCTGAAGTGGTGCGGGAACTGCCACACCTCGGTCTCCACGAAGAAGAACACGGCCTGGCTGTCGCACGCGTTGTCCCGCAGGCGCGCGTTCCTGAGCACGAACGAGCTGGGGCCGGTCCAGTCGACGGTCAGTGAGGCGGCCGCACCGGTCCTGGCCGCCTTCAGATACTGGTTGTCGGCGGCCTGGGCGGACTGAACCGCCAGCGAACCGATCATGACCAGGCTGGTGAGCAGTGCTGTCGTGAGCGTGAAGATCCGTCTGCGTCGCATTCGTCCTCCCGGCTGGCGGCTGAACTCGTGCGGCCGACGGTGTCGCCGGTGACGCACCAGGGACAAGCGCGCGGGATGGCCGGGACGTCCGGTGTCTTTCACCCGATGGACGGCGGTCGTCCCGGGATGGGGATGGGATCCTGGCGGGGTGCCCGCTCGTCGAACCGCCGTGGCGACCACAGTGGAAGGGCATGTCGAACGACTGGGCCGGCGATGTGCCATGGTGCTGCGGGCAGCGGCCGCGGCAGGCGCGGGCTTCCTCGCGATCCTGCTGCCGCCACCGGCGGCCCTGCCGGTCAGCGTCGGTCTCGCTGCCGGGCTGATCGCCTGGACCGCGGCGTTCTCCGGGTTGGTGCGCCGAGGAGCCGGGACCTGGTTGCTGGCCGTGGACACGGTTGTCGTCGCCGGAGTCTGCCTCACGCAGCAATGGACCGTGCCACCTGAGTTCATGCACGACCTCAAGAGCTGGGTGGTCGGCTTCGCTTCGGTCGCGGTGGCCACCTACCAGTGGCACAGCAGTGTTCGTGGCGGCGCCATGGCGACAGCGGCTGTCATCGCGGCGTATCTCAGTGGCTCGGCCGTGGCGGGGGCGTCGCCGCTCATCGCCTTGTGGCTCGGTATCGAGGCGGCCTTGTCACGCGGGCTTTTCCAGCTTGTGCTCGCGGGAGCGCGGGCGACAGACCGGACCACGGCGGAACAGCAGCAGGTGCGTCACGAGGCGGCGATCGCTGCCGCGCGCCGGGCTGATGAGCGAGCGCACCTTGCCACCATGCACGACACCGCGGCCGCCACGCTGCTGGCGATCGGGACCGGCGTGCTCGACGGCCGGGAACCGTGGCTGGCCAAGCAGATCGCGGACGATCTCGAAGCGCTCACCGCGGGCCCCGACGCGGTGCACGGCCAGGTCGACCTCGTGCGATTGCTCGATGAGACAGTACGGCGCAGCCGGGTCACTGTGTCACCCTTGACGGGCACGCTGTTCATGCCTGCTGTGCCCGCTGTAGCCATCTGCCGGTCGGCCGGTGAGGCGCTGCTCAACGTCACCCGGCACGCTGGTGTCGACGCGGCGGCGATACTCCTCGCGCGCCGCGCGGAGACGGTCGTGGTCGAGATCGCCGACCAGGGCAGGGGATTCGATCCCGGTCTGGTGCCGGCCCACCGCCGGGGCATCGGGCTGTCCATTGTGGAACGGATGGAATCGGCCGGTGGCAGGGCGAAGGTCATCTCGAGTCCCGGCGGCGGTACTCGGGTCCGGCTGGAGTGGCCGGATGGATGACATCGCGCAGACGAAGCTGTTGCGTGGACTGGGCCTTGCCACAACGGCGATCACGCTCGTCCAGTTGTTCGTGCTGACCCTGCCGCTGCTCATCGCGAACAGCTCGGTCTACCGTCCGCTGGTCGTGGAGATCGTGGCGTTCGTGCTGCTGACCGCGGTGATCCTCAGCGCCGGGGTGTTCGTCTGGCGAGAACGGCCTTTCGGGTGGGCACGCTGGGTTCTGTTGGGTGCGCTGGCAATCGCCGCGGCCATGGCGCTCATCGGTGTCCCGCCCGCGTATCTCACCGAGGCAGCGGAGTGGTCCTTCGGCGTGATCTGCTGGACCGGGCTGTTGTTGTTGCTGGACAAAGGATTTCTGGCTGTACTCGCCTTCCTGGCCGGGCACCTCGCGATGCGTGTTGGCCTGCTCGCCGCTGTCGGCGGGGCGGACCGGCCCTCGGTCGTGGGCGCGTCGATCTTCACATCGGTCTTTCTGGTCATTCAGCTCGCCGTCGCGTTCGCCGCGGTGTTGTTGCGCCGCATGGCGACTGTCGCCACTGACGCCGTTCGGGACGAGGAGCGGGTGCGGCTTGGCGAAGCTGTCGCGGAGCAGCTGCACCGGGATCGCCAGGAACGGTTCGCCGGGCTGGAAACCGTGCCGCTGCTCACCGGGCTGGCAGCGGGTGTGCTCGATCCCGCCGACGAACGGGTTCGCGTCCGGTGCGCGGTGGAAGCGTCCCGGATGCGGCGCCTGTTCGCCGAGAACGACGAGGCGGCCGACCCGCTCATGCACGAACTGCGGGCCTGCTTGGACATCGCGGAACGCAAAGGAGTCGTTGTCCACCTGGCAACCTGCGGGTCCTGGCGGCAGCCGCCCGTGCGGGTGCGCCGGGCGCTGACCGAACCGGTACTGGCATCGTTGGCGGCCGCCACATCCGAAGCCAGGGTGACGGTGATCGGAACACCGGCGACGGTGACCGTGAGCGTGGTGACCGATGGTGATCCGGCCCAGCCGGCTGGGGAGAGCAGCGGAGGGATCACCGTTTCCCGGCTCGATCACGGCGGCAGGCACTGGGTGGAGGCGACATGGCGAGCGGTGAGCTGATCACAGTGGTCGTGGTCGACGACCATCCCGCCACCGTCGCGGGGATCGAGATGTGGTGTGTCGCCGAGGATCCGCCGATCCGGGTGGTGGACTCGGGTGCGAGCGCCGCGGTCGCCTGGACCGGCCCGGGTGACTCCGCCGACGTCGTGGTGTTCGACCTGCAGCTGTCCGGCCAGGTCCCGGCCTACGGTGACCTGCGGCGGCTGATCGACGCGGGCCGCCGGGTCCTCGTCTACACGCTGCGCGATGACAAGGACACGGCGTTGACCTGCATCGACCTGGGCGCGTCCGGCTACCTGACCAAGGCCGAGGGCGCCGGGCACCTGATCGCCGCCATCCGCGCCGCCGCGGCGAACCTGCCCTACACCCCACCTTCGCTGGCCCGCGCGATCGGCGATGACACCCGGCACGACCGCCCCAGGCTGACGCCCCGGGAGATCGACGTGCTGCTGAGCTGGTTCGCCTCCGAGTCCAAGGAAATGGTCGCCCGCAAACTCGACGTCTCGGTCAGCACGGTGAACACCTACATCAACCGGGTCCGGATCAAGTACGCGATGGCCGGCCGGGAAGCACCCACCAAAGCGGCACTGGTCGCGCGGGCCATCCAGGACGGCCTGGTCCGCATCGAAGATCTTTAGTGCGTTTTTCACGGGATCCCGTGCTGCGGAAATCTACGCTGGTGGAACAATTGTCGTGAGGCGGAGCCCGGGCCTGATGGGTGAGGTTTTTCTGGGCTTGTTGCCGTAGTGGCTTGGCGCTGATGGCGGGATTCGGCGAACGGTGGCCGCGAAATGACGCCATTAATTGCGCTCATCTGCCCGATGTCGGTAATTTTCCCATGCCGATCACGAAGATCCTCCGGCAACGACCGAACGAAAGGTCCCGGGATCATGGGCATCTGGCGTCAGCATCGCACTTCGTCCGCAGGCCGCCGGAGCGGCATCGCGTTGGGGGTGGTGCTGGCCCTTGTGGCGGCTGTCGTCCCGTCGGCCACCGGCCCGGGTGCGGCACTGGTGGCGGCCGGGGTGCCCGGGGACGGCATGGTCAACGTCCCGGCGCATCCGGACGGGGCGTCGTTCAACCCCAACCAGCTCAAGGACATCCAGACCGCGGACCCGACGTCCAAGATCAACCTGATCCAGCCGCCGACGGCGAGCAACCTGGGGGACGCCCGGCTGAGCTACCCGATCGAGGTGCCGCCGGGCCGCGGCGGCGTGCAGCCGGACGTGACGCTGACCTACGACTCGGCGGGCCGCAACGGCTGGACCGGGGTCGGCTGGGCGGTCGGGACACAGTCCATCAGAATCGATACGAGATGGGGCGTTCCGCGGTACGACGGTGGTCTGGAAACGGAGACCTATCTGTTCAACGGCGAGCAGCTCACGCCGGTCGCGAACCGCACCGAACTGCAGGCGCGGGCCGCCGAGAAAGTGTTCCACACCCGCGTCGAGGGACAGTTCAGCAGAATCGTCCGGCATGGCGACAACCCGCGAAACTACTGGTGGGAGGTGACCGCGAAGAACGGAACTAGATCAATTTTCGGCGGCCAGCCGGACAACGCCGCGGAGAGCACGACGATCACCGACGAGGCCGGTGACATCGCGGTCTGGGCACTGCGCGAGGTGCGCGACGCCAATGACAATTTCGTGCGTTACCACCATGTCCGGGTCGCTGACGTGGGCGTATCCGGCGGCGCCGTGCCGGGAACCGAGCTGTACCCGAAGCGGATCACCTACACCGGGCAGGGCAAGATCGAGGGCCGGTACTCGGTCACCTTCATCCGCGACCGGGAGCGCGGCGAGCCCCGGCGCCAGGACGTCGAGATCGACGCCCGCAACGGGTTCAAGCAGGTCACGGCCGACCTGCTGCGCCGGATCGAGGTCAACCTCGACGACAAGCCGATCCGCGCCTACGAGCTGAACTACCGCACCGGCGCGTTCGCCAAGACGCTGCTGCAGTCGGTCTCGCAGTACGGCGAGGACCTGCGGATCTTCACCACCCACACGTTCGACTACTTCGACGACATCCGCACCGGGAACGGCGACTACCGAGCGTTCTCCGACGCCACGGGCTGGAACGTGCAGAGCGACTCGCTCGGCGCGAGCGTGCCGGACGGCCAGGCGAGTGCGCTGGCGGCGAGCACGTCCCGCAGCGCGGGCGGGCACCTGTACGTCGGGTTCAACCCTGCGGTGCCGAAGAAGGCCGGCTCGGCGGGTGGCAAGGTCGGCTTCAACGCCGGGTCGGCAGAGGGCCTGCTCGCGCTGACCGATGTCAACGGCGACTCGTTGCCGGACAAGGTGTTCCGTACCGGCGCCGGGGTGTTCTACCGGCCCAACCTGTCCGGGCCCAGCGGTGAGCCCAAGTTCGGCGATACCCCGGTGAAGCTCACGAACCTGCCGGGGATCTCCTCGGAGTCGACCCGGTCGGTCACCGCCGGTGTCGAGTCCTACTTCGGCATCGCCGCCCAGCTCGACCA
>CBIMJO010000821.1:0-5160 GCA_966244135.1 uncultured Actinocrispum sp.
GGCCAACAAGCGCCTGGCAATGGGCGGCGATCGTCGGGCTTGGCCTTGGGCCGGCCGAGGTGTTCTCGATCCTGTGCACCGGCGAGACGTGGTTCACCATCGCCCCAACGATTCGCTACGAGCTCACCGGCGAGAGGCCCGCGATCGTCAGCGGCAAGGACATCTTCCTGCACATCGCCGGGACCTACGGCGACGCCACGAACCACAACCTGGAGTACGGCGGCCCGGGCCTGGCCTCGGTGCCGATGAACGACCGCCGCACGATCGCCACCCAGGGCGCCGAGATCTCGGCGGACTTCTCGACCTTCGGCGTGGACGACATCTGCCGGGCGTTCCTCGACGAGCACACCGATCGCCCTTACACCCCAGCCGATCCCGACCCCGACGCCGGCTACGCGGCCGTCCGCGAGATCAATCTGTCCTCTTTGGAACCATACGTCGCCCGCCCGGGAACCGTGAGCAACAACTCGTTCCCGGTCTCCGAGGTCGTGAGCACCAAGGTGGACCAGTGTTTCATCGGGTCCTGTGCGAACGGGCAGCTCGAAGACCTGCGGATCGCGGCCGAGATCCTCCAGGGCCGTACGGTCGCCTCGGGCGTCCGGTTGCTCGTCACGCCCGCCTCACAACAGGTCTACCGGGACGCGGTCCGGCTCGGATACGTGGAGGCCTTGGCGGACGCGGGCGCTGTGGTCACCAACTCAACGTGCGGGGCGTGTTTCGGTTACCACATGGGCGTTGTGGCCGCCGGTGAGGTGTGCCTGACCGCGAGTACCCGCAACTTCAAGGGCCGGATGGGCAGCCCGGACGCGGAGATCTACATGGCCTCCCCGGCCACGGTCGCCGCGTCGGCCATCGCCGGCCGGATCGTCGACCCGAGGGAGGCAGTGTGAGCATCGAAGGCCGCGTGTGGGTGGTCGGCGACTCGGTCACCACCGACGCCATGTACCCCGGCTACGCCATGAAGCTCCCGTTGCCCGAGGCCGCGAAACACGTCTTCTACGAGCTGCGTCCAGGGTGGACGGACGCCGTCGAACCCGGCGACATCGTGGTGGCGGGGAAGAACTTCGGACTCGGCTCGTCCCGGCCGGTGGCCTCGCTGTTCCAGCAGCTGGGCGTGCAGGCGTTGATCGCCGAGGAGTTCAACTCGCTGTTCCTGCGCAACTGCATCAACTTCGGCCTGCCCGCCTTGACGGTTCCTGGTGCCACGCAAGCGTTCTCCGACGGCGATATCGCACGCCTGGACATCGCCGAGGGCTGGTGTGAGAACGCCACCACCGGCGTCCGGCTCGACGCGGAACCGTTGCCCGCCTTGGTGCTGGACATCCTGACGGCCGGGGGAATCCTGCCCAGGCTCGCCCGGGAGGGGTATCTCCCGCATGGCTGACCTCGTCCCCGGCATCGTCCGGATCCCGACCACCAAGCGGGACAACGCCTTCCTCGTCGACGGCCACACCCTCGTCGACGTCGGCTGGGGTTCCGCCCCGGACAAGATCGAGCGCTACCTGGGCTCGCTCAACGGCATCGAGCGAGTCATCATCACGCACGCCCACCCGGACCACGTGAAAGGCCTGGCCGAGCTGAAGCAAAGGACCGGCGTCGAGGTCCTGATCCACGCCGCCGACGCGCCCTGGCTGCGAGCCGGACGAGTCCCGCCCGAGGGCCGGTCCGGTGTCCCCGGCAGGATCATCGACAAGCTGCTGCACTGGACCCCAGTCACCGCAGACGTTCTGCTCGAGGACGGCGACGAAATAGGAAACCTCCAGGTCATCCACACCCCCGGTCACACCCCAGGCCACGTCGCCCTGCTGCACCGCCCGACGAACGCCCTGCTGGTCGGCGACCTGATCTTCAACCGTGGCAAGGTCTCCCTCGGCCCGGCAGCACTCGCGGCGGATCCCAACCAACGTCCGGAGAGCCTGCGCAAGCTGCCGCAGGACGTTTCGATCGTGGGCCTCGCACATGGCGAACCGTTGTCCGCCAGGGCCTACGCAGCGGTGGTGTCCTGATCCTTGACCCGGTGGAGCAACCAGTCGCTCTTGGTCTGGATCAACGCGTACCGGACGCTGTCCTCGCGGCCGTGCAGGGTGAACACGATCCGTTTGGGTGTCCGGGAATGCTCCTCCCACCACCCGGTGTCCGCAATGGACTTGTGCTCGTCCTGGTAGTCCAGATGGTCCATGTCGTGATCGGGAACCGCTACAGCCAGCCGGTTCTCCGCGGGGTCGGTCGGCAGGCCCTTGGGCACGGCCCAGGACCGCAGCACCCCGTCCTGCTCCAGCCGCAGGTCGAAGTGATGGCGGGGCTTCCAGTGCTCGTGCAGGACGAAGGCGGGCCGGTCCACTTCACCAACTATAGGAACGTTTCTCCGCGGCCGCCCGTTGCCTGGCCGACGGGAGGAGACAGGGTGCGCACGAAGCAGAAGGGCCGGGACGTGCCGGGGCCGGGCGACGCGTGGAACGAGATCCTGCCCCATCTCTGGATGGGCGGGCACTACTACAACGACGGCAGCGAGATGCAGGCCGCCGAGATCGAGGACGAGTTCGACCTGGTCGTGAGCCTGTACGTGGTCCCCACACTGTTACCGCCGCCGCACGTCGAACACCGCATCCTGGAGATCCCCGACCGGCCACTGAACGCCCCGCAGATCGCGCAGGTCCGCGAGCTGGCCGTGTTCACCGCGAACGCCGTGCGGGCCGAACGGACGACGCTCGTGCGCTGCCACGCGGGATACAACAGGTCCGGCCTCGTCGTCGTGCAGGCCATGGTGGAGATGGGCCACGACGTGGACGCCGCGATCGCGTTGATCCGGCAACGCCGGTCGCCCTGGGCCCTGCACAACGCGACCTTCGAGGAGTACCTGCGCACCGGGCTGGAAGTCGCCGAGCTGCTCAGCGGGCTGACCGAACCGGCCTGAGCTAGTGTGCAATGGTGATCACCGAGGAATGGCGTGAGTTCCTGCTCACCGGCACCCGGACCGGCAAGCTCGCGGTCGTGCGCAAGAACGGCCTGCCGCACGTGACCCCGATCTGGTTCCTGCTCGACGACAACGACGACCTGGTGTTCACCACCTACGGCAAGTCGGTGAAGGCCCGGGCCTTGTTGCGCACCAAGGCGTTCAGCCTCTGCGTGGATGACCAGACGCCACCGTTCTCATACGTGATGCTGGAGTGCGCGATCCGGTCCATGGAGACCGAGGATCCGGAGAAACTGGCGTGGGCCACCCGCATCGGCGCCCGCTACATGGGCGCCGACCGGGCCGAGGCCTACGGCAAACGCAACTCCGTCCCGGAGGAGTACCTGGTCCGCGCCGAGGTCACCAAGGTCGTCGCCCAGGCCAACATCGCCGGCTAGCGATACAGCACCGTGTGTGCGGCGCTGATCGCCGTCCGGTAGGCGCCGCCGGCCCAGCCGTCACGAGCCAGCGCGGCCCGGGCGGCGTTCGAACCACCGGCACCGTGGACGGCCCCGCCCGGATGCGCTGAGGATCCGGCCAGGTAGAGGCGGTCGATCGGGGTGTCCGCGCGGCCGGTGCCGACCGTCGGGCGGAAGATCAGCTGCTGGTGGATCGCCGCCGTGCCACCGTTGACCGAGCCCTCGACCAGGCTGGCGTTGGCCGCTTCCAGCTCGGCCGGGCCGGTGATCACGCGGGCCTTGATGCGGGTGCCGAAGCCGGGCGCGTGCTGTTCGATGATCTGCTCGATCCGGTCCGCGCGCCGCTTCAACCGGTCCGCCGTCCACTGTGTGCCCCGCGGAACCCTTGTGTACGCCCACATCACCTCGGTGCCCTTGGGCGACCGGGTGGGATCGGTGGTGGTCATCTGGCCGACGATGAGGAACGGGTTGCGCGGCAGGCGATTGCAGTGCAGGTCGTTCGCGATCCCGGCGAGACCGTCGATGTCGGGTCCGATGTGGAGGGTTCCGGCCAGCCGGGCGTCCGGAGCGGTCCACGGCGCGGGCTTGGACAGCGCCCAGTCGACCTTGACCGTCGCGTAGTCCCACTGGAAGCCGTCCAGATCGGCGATGAGCTTGGCGGGCAGGTGTTCCGCGCCGACGAGATCGCGGTAGAGCATGGGCGCGGGCACATCGGCGAGCACCGCACGCCGAGCCATGACCACCTCACCCTCGGCGTCCCGCACCCCCGTCGCCCGCCCGTTGGCCATCAGAACCTCAGTGACGCGACGGCCGCAGACGACCTCGCCGCCCTTCTCGGTCAGCCGCGCGACGAGAGCATCGGTGAGCCGGCCGGCGCCGCCCTCGGGCACCGGGAATCCGACGTCCTGGCCGAGCATGGCCATGAACCAGCCGAACACCGCGCCCGCGGACTGATCCGGCCCCAGGTCGGTGTGCATGGTGTTGCCCGCGAACAGAAGCCGCCCGCCGAGACCGCTGAACTTCTCGTCCCCCAGCCGCCGCGCGGTCAGCAGCATCGACCTGGTGAACCGCAACGCGTCGCCCGTGCCCAACGTCCGCAGCAGCCCCGCACCGGCGCGGACCGGCGGGAACGCCCCGAGCATCGCGTTCAGCAAACGATCGCGAACCCGTTGCCACAGGGCGGACTCCGCGCGCCAGGCGTCCCCGTCGCCCGCGGCGAAGTTCTCCAGCGACTTCGCGGTGGTGTCCAGGTCACGGGATAACAGCACGGTCTGGTCGTCGGGCAGAACGTGCGCGAGCACCTCGGGCGCGTGCACCCACTTCAGCCCGTACCGCTCCAGCTCGAGCCCGGCGATCGCGGGTGAGGCCGCCCCGGCCGGGTAGAACGAGCTGTACAGGTCGTGGTGGTAGCCCTTGCGCGTGATGTCCGCGGTGCGCACCGCCCCGCCCGGGGCGTCCGCCGCCTCCAGGACCAGCACCGACCACCCCGCGTCCGCCAGGATGTTCGCGGCCACCAGGCCGTTCTGTCCGGAACCGATCACCACAGCGTCGACAACCATGACCGTCATTCTGCTGCCGCGGGCCGCACCTTGCGTTGCAGGACGCGCGCAACGGGTTCGACCAATCGCGCGGCGAGCGGCCCGATGATGGCCATGAGCAGCACATATGCTGTCGCGAGGGCGGCCAACTGGGAATCGACCGCGTTCGCGGCCACGGCGAGCCCGGCGATCACGATGGAGAACTCGCCGCGGGCCACCAATGCCGCGCCGGCCCTGGCCTGACCCATCC
>CBIMJO010000822.1:0-5160 GCA_966244135.1 uncultured Actinocrispum sp.
CGCGCCACTCGGATACTGGGTCAACCAGGTGATGATCTTGCTGTTCCAGTCGGTATATAACGCTTCCAATGCACCAAACTGCTCGAGTTGGGTGGGTGTGAAGTCACCAAAGTACTTGGTGATCATTGCCAGTTTTTCTTGGGCTTTTTCCATAATGCCGGTGCAAAGATGAGGTAATAAAAGAATTGCCACACATCCAGGAACAACAGCCATGCCGAAAGGTCCGCTTCATCCAGCTTCTTCAATGCCTTGGGCGGCAACGCGGCCGTGGTGAGCAGGCTGGACACGTTCTTCAGCCAGCTCAACGCCGGGCCTGTGCAGCCGTTCGCGTTCATGGGCAACGAGCCGGACTCGAATGTCCCGTGGCTCTACAACTACGCGGGCGCGCCTGCCAAGGCTCAAGCGGTGACAAGGAGAGTGCTGAACGAGCTGTACAGCCCGCACCCCGACGGCTTGGTGGGCAACGACGATCTCGGGCAGATGTCGTCCTGGTACGTGTGGGCCGCGATGGGGCTGTACCCGATGATCCCGGGGCGGTCCGAACTCGTCCTCAATGGACCGTCGTTCTCCCAGGTCGTGATCACCCGGCCGAACGCCACTCTGACGATCAACGGCACCGGTTCGGGCCCGTACATCAGCGGGTTGTCGTTCAATGGCAGGGCTTCGACGCGGACCTGGCTGCCGGAGTCCTTTGTGGAGAAAGGCGGCACCGTCGACTTCACGATGTCGTCCGGTCCGTCCGCCTGGGGCAGCGGGCCGGGTGATGCGCCGCCTTCGTTCCGGGACGGCGAGATCGGTCAGCGCGGGTACGTCGATCCCAGTCGTGTGATCATCCCTCCTGGCGCAACGGGTTTCGTCGAGATCGGCGCGCAGGACTTCTCCGGCGACGGCGCCAAGGTGCAGTGGACCGCTCCGCCGCCAGTTGGCCTGTCGGTGATCCCGGGCGGCGGCGAGATCGACGTGCCGCCGGGCGCGAGGGCGAGCCGGTCGGTCGCCATCCGCGTCGAACCGGACACGCCGGAAGCCACGTACAAGATCGTCGTGACCTTCGCGGGCCTGGAACCGGCGGTCCTGCAGGTCTTGGTGACACAGCCGGGCAGCCTGCGCTCAGCGTTCAACAACGTCGGCATCTCCCCGGACAACGCCATGTCCGTGGCGAACTTCGACAACGTGGGGTTCAGCTACTCGGCGAACGCGTTGTCCAACGCGGGCGTCAAACCCGGCAGCAAGATCACAGTGGACGGTCTCGCACACACCTGGCCGATCACCGAGGTCGGCGAACCGGACAACGTGATCGCCTCTGGGCAAACGGTGAGCCTCAGCGCGCCGGACGGAGCGACCAAGCTGGCATTGCTGGGCAGCGCGGCCAACGGCAGCGCCTCCGGAACGCTCACGATCACTTACGCAGACGGCACAACACAATCCGCGCAGGTCGGGTTCTCCGACTGGACGCTCGGCGGCGGTGGGCAGCGGCCGTCGTTCGGCAACCGGATCGCTGCTACGTCCAGCTATCGGAACTCGACAAACGGGACGACACAAGGCCTTGCTACGTACGTGTTCGCCACCGAACCGATCACAGTGGACGGCACGAAGACGCTCAAGAGCGTCACGTTGCCGCTCTCTGTGACCGGAGGGAGCCTGCATGTGTTCGCCGTGACGGCGGGATAGCCCGAATGGTCTAACCAATAGGCTGATATTTGTATCGAGTCGACCGTGCGGCGTCCTGCCGAGGCGCCGCACGGGTTATCTTCCCGGCATGACATCTGTTGGGGGAGATGCGATCGTCGTCTCCGACATACGCAAGAGCTACGGAGACCTGAAAGCGGTCGACGGGGTGTCGTTCACCGTGGCCGAGGGCGAGTTCTTCGGCATCCTCGGGCCGAACGGCGCGGGCAAGACCACCACGCTGGAGATCATCGAGGGACTGCGCGAGGCCGATTCGGGCACGGTCACGCTGCTGGGCGAGAACCCGTGGCCGCGCAAGGTCGCGCTGCTGCCGCGGATCGGCGTGCAGCTGCAGGCTTCGGCGTTCTTCGAGAAGCTGACCGCGCGCGAGCAGCTGGACACGTTCGCCTCGCTGTACGGCGTGAAGTCCAAGATCATCGACGATATGCTGGAGATCGTCGGGCTGGCGGACAAGGCGAACACCCGTGAGGACAAGCTGTCCGGCGGCCAGCGCCAGCGGCTGTCCATCGCGTGCGCGCTGGTGCATGACCCGGACGTGGTGTTCCTGGACGAGCCGACCGCGGCGCTGGACCCGCAGGCCCGCCGCAACCTCTGGGACGTGCTGCGCGCGATCCAGGACCGGGGCAAGACGATCGTCTACACCACGCACTACCTCGACGAGGCCGAGATCCTCTGCGACCGCGTGGCGATCATGGACCACGGCACCATCCTGGCGATGGACACACCCGCCGCGCTGGTGCGCGGCCTGGACGCGCCGACGCGGATCATCCTGGAGCACGGTGTGTTGCAGGCCGAGGAGGTCCGTTCCTTCGTCGGAGTGGACGAAGTCGTCGACGACGAGTCCACTTTGACCATCTCCACCCGCAAGCCGGCGCCCGTGCTCGGCGCGCTGGCCGAGCGCGGCACCCTGGACGGGCTGCAGGTCCGTACCGCCACCCTGGAAGATGTCTTCCTCGAGCTGACCGGACGGGAGTACCGCGCATGAGCGCCTTCAAGAGCCTCTCGTCCGCGATGAGCAAGGGTTTCGTGCGGGACAAGGCCGCCCTGTTCTTCGTGTTCCTGATGCCGTTGATGTTCCTGGTGATCTTCGGCCTGCTGTTCAAGGACTCGGGCAGCGACAAGATCAAGGTCGGGCTGGTCGGCGAGGGCCCGGTGGTCCAGGCGCTGCAACAGATCCCGGTCGTCGAGGTGCAGAAGTTCGGCTCCTACGACGAGGCCGTGCAGAAGGTCAAGGACGGTGACATCCCGGGCATCGTCTACCAGAACGGCACGGACGTGCAGCTGCGGTTCGCCGCCAGCGACCAGACCCAGTCCGGCATCATCCAGGGCCTGGTGTCCGGCGTGGTCGACAAGACCAACATCGCCGTGACCGGCCAGCCACCCCGGTTCTCCTACAACGCCGAACAGGTCGAGGACTCGTCACTGAGCGCGATCCAGTACCTGACCCCGGGAATCCTCTCGTGGGCGGTGGCGTCCGCGGGCGTGTTCGGCACCGGAGTGTCCTTTGTGGCCTGGCGCAAGAAGAAGGTGCTGCTGCGCCTTCGATTGGCGCCGGTCTCGCCGATGACCGTGCTGACCTCCAGGATCACGGTGACATTGGGGATCGCGATCGCGCAGGCGATCCTGTTCATCGGCATCGCCACGCTGCCCGCGTTCGGCCTGAAGCTCACCGGCACCTGGCCACTGGCGATCCCGGTGTTCATCCTCGGCATGCTGGCGTTCTTCGCGATCGGCCTGCTGGTCGGCGCGTTCGCCAAGACCGAGGAGGCGGCCACCGGCGCGGCTCAGATCGTGATCCTGCCGATGGCCTTCCTGTCCGGCACGTTCTTCCCGATCGACCGGGCACCCGGCTGGCTGCGGACCGTGTCGGAGATCTTCCCGTTGCGGCACATGAACGACGGCATGCAGGACTTCCTGGTGCGGGGCAAGGGCGTCGAGGCGCTGCTGCTGCCCGGCGGCATCCTGCTCGGGTTCACCGTGGTGGTCGGGTTCATCGCCACCCGGCTGTTCCGCTGGGATGATCGTTAACGTCTCCCGCCTGGGACCAGCTTCTTCATGTGCAGCGGCAGCGTCAGCACGAAACTGACGATCGCCACGATGATCGCGCCGAGGAAGCCGGCCCAGAACCCGGTCACCTCGAAGGGCAGCTCAAGTTCCTGGGCTGCCCACCCGGTGAACCAGAAGAGCAGGCCGTTCACCACGAACCCGATCAGCCCGAAGGTCAGGATGTAGAGAACACACCCCGCCACCTTCACGATCGGCTTGAGGATCGTGTTGACGATGCCGAACAGCAACGCCACACCGATCAGCGTCCCGATCCGCGCCGCGGTCGACCCCGTGAGCAGGTTGATCCCCGGCAGAATCGTCGCCACCCACACCGCCACCGCGGTGGCAAGCACTCGATACAGGAATTCCACGCGGTCACCCTCTCATGGAAGCCCACTGTGGACAGGACAGACGCGCGGCGATCATTCCCGCCGCGTTGCCGCGGCCAGGCGAGCTTTCGCAGCTGAGACCCGGTGCTTGCCTCCGGCCCCCCGAGATCCACGCTACCGCTCGGCACCGACAGGATCGGGTCGGCGAGATCGACTTTGGCGTGGTCGTCCCCAGGGGTGGTGGTTGTCCACAGATTCCTTTGCGCGCCGGTTGGGCACGGTTCAGGTCATTAGGCTGGATTCCGGGGGCCGGAGGCAACCGGGGTGTCACCGGGCCGGATTTGGTGGGGCAAGCGCCATACGAGGCGCGGTGAGCACGGAGCGCGGTTCCGTTTGGTGGGCGAGCCCGAGCGGGATGGTGAAGCGGGATGGGCGCAGGGCGCGTTCGGTTTGGCGGATCGGCCTGGAGCAGTGCCGTGTCTTGGGTGGGCGCGGTGCGCGGGTTGGGTTGATGGCTGAGCGCGGCTGGTGGTGTGGGGGCGGTGAGCGCGGTTCGGTTTGGGGAAAGCCTGGAGCGACGTTGGTGGGTGAGGTTGGTGGGGTGAGCCCGGGTGAGGTTTTGGTGGGGTGAGCCTGAGCGACGTTGGTGGGTGAGCCTGAGTGAGATTGGTGGGGCGAGCCCGGGTGAGGTTGGGTTGGTGATGAGCGCCGCGCACAAGCTGGTGAGGCGTGGTGGGCGCGGGAGCGTGGTTCGGTTTGGTGAGCAAGCCTCAAGCGAGGCGAGATGCCGCAAGAGCGCGTTCGGTTTGGTGGGTAGGCCTGGAGCGATGCCCGTGTGTGTCTTGGTGGACGCGGAGCGCAGGGCGAGCCCCCAGCGGGACGGTGAAGCGGGGGCGCGCCCGGCTTGTTCGGTAGGCCCAGAGCGAGGTGTGGTGAGCACGGAGCGCTGTTCGGTCTTACGTGGGTGGCGGCGGCCTTAAGCTCGCCGCGCGGCAGGTCCAGGGCCAGCCGCGATCGCGCCCGGACCTTCAGCCAAGCGCCACTATGGTCCTGCCCGCCTTAACCTGCCGAGGCCGCCGACGGGACCCATGTCAAACCG
>CBIMJO010000823.1:0-5155 GCA_966244135.1 uncultured Actinocrispum sp.
GGCGACGTCCACCTTGGTGCGTAACCGATGCGGGGCGCCGCGCAGCAGGAACGCCCAGATGCCGGCGCCATCGTAGATCAGGAAGATCAGCACGAACAGGATCAGCAGCATCTGGGCGAAGACCTCGCCGACGGTCGCGGCCGTGGTGAGGGCTCCGGATGTGATGCCGGTCTGGGTGTTGGTCACGGTCTTGACGAGGGTGTCGAAGAAGGTCCGCACCTGCGCGTCACTCATGTGCAGCGGGCCCGTGGTCAGCCAGTTCGCGATGGCGTCGATGCTGTGCGAGAGCTGGACCCGCAGAGCCGGGAGGCCGTTGATGAAGGTGATGACGACGAAGGTCAGCAGCCCGCCGAGCACCGCCAGCCCGCCGATGAGCACCAGGATGGTGGCCAGCCAGCGGGGCACCTTGTGCCTGACCAGGTATCCGACGGCCGGCGTCAGCAAGGCGGCCAGCAGCAACGCGATCGCGACCGGGACGACCACTGCCGCCAGGTGACCGACGACGAAGCCGATCACGTACAGGGCCGCGGCGACCACCAGCAACCGCCAGCCCAGTGCGGCGCTCACCCGCAAGGATCTCGGCACGACCGGGGAGACGCCCGGAACATCCTGCCGTGCAGCGGTTTCCGGAGTGTCCACTGTGGCACCTCTCAGGCTGGCCAACGTGCCGCCGGGGTCCGGAGCGGTCCACCAATGTGGTGTTCTCATGATAGACCCGCCGCGCCGGGCAGGTCAGCTGGGGAGCTGGTCGTGCCCCCGTGTGCTACCGGCATCTGTTTGCCTGGTGGTGGCCGCGTAGTGCGCGACGCCGATCGCTCCGGCGATCGCCAGGACGAACCCGGCGGCCGCGGGAGCGGTGAAGCCGGTGCGGACGCGGTCGTCGAGGTAGATGAGCCCGATCAACGACGAGAGAGTTGTGTTGGTGGTGAACATGATGGACGTGACCGCGGTCGGTCTGCCCTTCTGCAGGGCCATCGCGAACACCACCGCCGCGATGAGTCCATTGAGGACGATCGCCCACACCGAGGGGTCCAGGATGAGCCGCCACGCGGGGTCCGGGGGATGCAGTGTCCGTGCTGAGATACCGACGACGCTGAAGCCCAGGCCGGCGCCGAAGGCCAGCAGCGGAGCGGCCACCGCGCTGTCATGGCGTTTGGCGTGGAAGGCGATCGCCGCCACTGGCGCCGCCATGCCCAGCAGGATCCAGCGCCATCCTGGTGGCAGGGCGAGCGCCGGGCCGGGGTCGGCGGAGACTCCCAGCAGGATCAGCCCGGTCGCGCCGATGCCCAGCGCGACCCATCCCGCGGCGGCCAGGCGGGTGCCCATGAAGGCGGAGATCGTCGCGGTCACGCCGATGCTGAACGCGAGCAGCGACTGGACCAGGAACAGCGGCAGCAGGCGCAGAGCCGCGGCCGCGCAGACGAAACCCACCAGGTCCACACCCAGGCCGAGGAGGTAGGCCCATTGGCGCCGCAAGGCGACCAGATCCACCGACCGGCCACCGTATGCGCCCGCCCGCCGGATGCCCATGGACTGCAGGACCGAGCCGCTGCCGGACGCCAGGGCCGCCAGAACGGCGAACAGGTAACCCAGGGCCATCCGCCCAGTGTGCCAGCCGGGCCGCTCGCATTCGGCCCTGTCCAGCGGCCCCGCGGAGGTCTACGCTGAAAGGCACCACCCGGTTGACACGTTGCGGCGGGCTCGGAAGAGGTCGGTGGAGCGGATCGAGGTGGATCGGGCAACGCCCCGGACCTTGGCGACGCACGTGCCGTACCGTAGACGCGCCAAGAAGGTTGTGGACATGTTCCCCGCGAGCGATCCCAGCCGACGTTCCGTGTCCCGCGGCGAAGGCGGCCGCGTTGCCGAGGACTCCGTTCCTCCGGGGCTTTGTTCCGCTGGGACGGCGCGATGACAGTCCTCAATGGATTGTCTGAAAACCGGCCCTTGCCTGGTGACCGATCACCGGATCGGCCCGGCGAGCTCGCCGGGCCGGAATGGACCGCGATCCGGTTGTGCGCGTAGTGTAGTGGTCAAGTGCCCTGGACCTCGGCGTGACGTCAACCGACCGAGGGGTCTCCCCGATGACGCGTTCGTCGTGTGCGGGACCCTCCAGATCAGTCCGATAGGACACTCTCATGAGCACCTCCACCGTTGTTCGCCCAGCACCACGACTTGATCGCAATCCGAAGCCGATGACCGTGGCCGGCCGGACGGTGGGCGAGCAGATCCTGGTGAAGATCTTCGTTCTGCTCCCGTTCGCCGCGCTGGTCGCGGCGGTCCCGGTCGCGTGGGGCTGGGGGCTGGGCTGGACCGACCTCGCCCTGGCCGCCGGCAGCTATGTCGTGGCCTGTCTCGGGATCACGGTGGGTTACCACCGGTATTTCACGCATCGCGCGTTCAAGGCCAAGCGCGCCTTGCGCATCGCGCTGGCGGTGGCCGGTGGCCTGGCCGCGCAGGGCCCGGTGATCGGGTGGGTCGCCGACCACCGCAGGCACCACGCGTTCTCCGATCGCGAGGGGGACCCGCACTCACCATGGCTGTTCGGCACCGGCCCGGTCGCGTTGGCCAAGGGGTTCTGGCACGCGCACATGGGCTGGCTGTTCGAACGGGTCAGCACCAACGCCGAGCGGTTCGCCCCGGATCTGCTGGCCGACAAGGACGTGCGGGTCATCGACCGGCTGTTCCCGCTGTGGATCGCGGTGAGCGTCGGGGTGCCTACGGTGCTGGGCGGGGTGATCAGCTGGTCCTGGTGGGGCGCGCTGACCGCGTTCTTCTGGGCCGGGCTGGTGCGGGTGTCGTTCCTGCACCACGTGACCTGGTCGATCAACTCGATCTGCCACATGATCGGCGAGCGGCCGTTCGCCAGCCGGGACAAGGCGGCGAACTTCTGGCCGCTGGCCATCCTGTCGATGGGCGAGTCCTGGCACAACTCCCATCACGCCGACCCCACCTGCGCACGGCACGGCGTGTTGCGCGGCCAGATCGACATCTCCGCCAGGGTCATCTGGATCTTCGAAAGACTCGGCTGGGTCTCCCACGTCCGCTGGACCAACCCGGCACGACTGGCCCAGATCGCCGCGCCGGAGAAGCGCACTCTCAGCAAGGAGATGACACCATGACCGCTGTCCTGTCGCCGATGCCGTCCGTCCCTCAGCCACGGGCTCCCGCGGTCCTGCCGGACAGCGCGTGGGACATGCCGCTGACTGTTACGGCACATCTGGTCCAGCCCGGCGTGGCCGTGGTCGCGGTAAGCGGCGAGGTGGACCTGTTCACCAGCCGGCACCTCACGGATGCGCTCATGGCATGCCTGCGGCGCACTTGCCGGCGGTTGGTCGTCGACCTCACCGAGGTGAGCTTCTTCGGCGCGGCCGGTCTCACCGCGCTGCTCACCGCCAAGCAGGCGGCGACCGCTGTCGGCGCGGATGTGTGCCTGGTCGCTTGCACCCGGGTGGTGCTGCGGCCGTTGGAGATCACCGAACTGGCCAGCGCGTTCGACATCCGCCCGCACCTTGCTCACGCCTTGTGCCGGTCAGGTGGGTAGGACAGTGCACGACCTCAGGGTCGCCGAGATCCTGTCGGCGATCGAGCGCCGTGGTGGGAACCAGGCCACACTGCCTGCCAGATTGTGCTTGGAAGGTCTGTCGGTGCTGCCTGTCAGTGGAATCGGCGTTGCGCTGATGACCGTGGACGGCCCCAGCGGGGTGGTGCTGGCGGCCACCGATGAGCGGGCCAGGCAGCTGGAGGAACTTCAGTTCGCGCTCGGCGAGGGGCCCTGCGTCGAGGCTTCCTCGAGTGGCCGCCCGGTCCTCGAAGCGGACCTCGGGATGGCAGGCCCGGCCCGCTGGCCGCGTTTCGGCGCGGCAGTACTGGACGCGGGTGTCCGCGCGATTTTCGCGTTCCCGTTGCGGGTCGGCGCCATCCACGTCGGTGTGCTGGATCTCTACCGTGACACCCCTGGGCGGCTCACGGCCCTTCAGCTCGACGAGGCGCGGGCCTTCGCCGACGCGGCGACGATGGTGGTCCTGCATCTGCAGGACTACGACGAGCACGACCGTGCCCATGCCCCGCTTGCCGAGCCGATCGACAACCGTGCGGAGGTCCATCAAGCGACGGGGATGACCGCGATCCAGCTCGGCATCACGCTGGCCGAGGCGCTCCTGCGGCTGCGGGCGTACTCGTATGCCACCGGGCGGACGGTTTCGGCTGTGTCCGCTGATGTGGTCAACCGCGAGTTGTGCTTCGATGACAGTGTGTCCGGTGGTACGACACGGCAGGAACGCCCATGATGAGCAGGGAACAGCTGCTGGCCAGCACATTCGTGGATCTGGCGGACACCTTGGTGGCCGATTTCGACGTGATCGACTTCCTGCACACGCTCGCCACCCGCAGCGTGCAGCTGCTGGACGCGGACGCCGCCGGGATCATGCTGGCCGACGCACACGGCGACCTGCACGTGATGGCCTCCTCCGCCGAGGAGGCCCGGTTGCTGGAGCTCTACGAACTGCAGAACAACGAAGGCCCCTGCCTGGACTGCTTCCGGTCGGGACACCCGGTGGCGCAGGACGACCTGTCCGCGATGCACACCGTGTGGCCGGCCTTCACCCAGCGGCTGCGGCAGGTCGGGTTTCACTCCGCGCAGGCACTCCCCATGCGGCTGCGCAACGAGACCATCGGCGCGCTGAACCTGTTCCGGATCCGGCCCGGCCGGCTGAGCGACGCGGACCTGGGGATCGGCCAGGCGATGGCGGACGTGGCCACGGTCGGCCTGATGCAGGAGCGTGCCATCGCGACCCGTGAACTGCTGGCCACGCAGCTGCAGACCGCTCTCACCAGCCGTGTCCAGCTGGAGCAGGCCAAGGGCATGCTGGCCCAGCGCACCGGCCTGCCGATGGACCAGGCCTTCCAACTGATGCGTGCTTACGCTCGCAGCCGCAACCACCGGCTGAGCGATGTCGCCGCGAAGATCATCAACGGCTCGATCGGCGCCGAGCAGCTGCGCACCGGTCCACGCCCCAAGCACCAGGCGTCGCCGGGCGCCTGACGAGCGGGGCAGCCCCGCGCCCGGCGGGAACCTGCTGCGCGCGCCGGTGATGCCGGATCTTCGGCTCTCCGCGGTGGTCGAGCCGGGCGGCTCGGTCCGCGACCCGGAGGTGAT
>CBIMJO010000824.1:0-5150 GCA_966244135.1 uncultured Actinocrispum sp.
TCACAAGGACCTCACGGGAATCGGCTTGACAGTGTTTTTCTCGGCCGGTGCCCCCTTGCGGGGCCACAGGAACAACGTCAGCACCACGGCGACATAGGCGATCCAGGCGATCGCCTGCAGCACGGTGGTCTGCTGGGAGTAGTTGAAGATCCCCTTGAGCAACGTGCCGTACCACGAGTCCTCGGGGACCGGCCCGGACAGGTCGAACGCCAGCGTGGTCAGACCTGGCAGGAACCGGGCCTCCTGCAGGTCGTGCAGCCCGTAGCCGAGCACTCCGGCGGCGACGAAGATCAGCAGCACGCCGGTGATCTTGAAGAACTTGGTCAGGTTGAGCCGGACCGCGCCCTTGTACAGCAGGAAGCCGAGGATGACGGCGACCAGGATGCCGGTGACGAACCCGATCAGCGGTTGGGTGGTGCCGCCGCCCGCGGTCTGCACGGCGGCGTAGAAGAACACCGCGGTCTCCAGGCCCTCGCGGCCGACGGACAGGAACGCGACGACGATCACGGCCAGCGGGCCGAGGCCGACCGCGTCGGACAGCTTGCCGCGCAGTTCGGCGGCGATCGTGCGGGCCGTGGCGCGCATCCAGAAGATCATCCCGGTCACCAGGGCGACCGCCAGGATGGAAAGCGAGCCGCCGACCAGTTCCTGCGTCTCGAAAGTCAGGCTCTCCGTGCCGTAGGTGAGCACTGCTCCGATCGTCACGGAGAGCAGCACGGCGACGCCTACGCCGGTCCAGACCCACTTCAGCGCGTCCCGCTTGCCGGTCTTGACCAGGAACGCGACCAGAATGCTGACGACCAGTGCCGCTTCGAATCCTTCTCGGAGCCCTAACAGGGCGTTACTGAAGAGCACGGCAGGTCCTTACACGCATCGGCTAGTTAGGTTAGGCTCGATTGAATTTAGGTAAGCCTCCCCTGCAATGTCCAGTCGGGTCCCTCAGATGGCCGGATAAGTCCCGTTTCCGCCGCCGCCCGGCGAAGATGCGTAACCTGGCCGTGATGTCCTCCTCGCCGCCAGTCGCGCCATCGCTGCCCCCGCCCGCTCCGCCCCGCCGCCGCGGGAAGGTCCTGTTGTTGATCATCGGCCTGCTCGGTGGCGCCGTGCTGGCGGTCTTCCTTGTGCTGCGCAACACGGGTGTCATGCCGCCGCCGCGCAAACCGGACTTCCCGATTCCGGCGCTCAACGCGGAGCCGAGGGCCGCGGTGCCGTCCGTGGCGAAATCCGTGGACCTCAACGCGATCCCGGCGATGGCCGGCAAGATGGACATCCCGCCGCGGGTGCTGCAGTCCTACGCCCAGGCCGAGCTGCGCACCCGGGAGACCACGCCGAAGTGCGGGATCTCCTGGACGATGCTGGCCGGGATCGGCCGCAAGGAGTCGCGGCACGGCCGCTACGGCGGCGCCACGGTGCTGGACGACGGCACCCTGTCCAAGCCGATCATCGGCGTGCCGCTGGACGGGTCCGCGCGCGTGCGGGCGATCCAGGACACCGACAAGGGCGCGATGGACGGCGACAACACCTGGGACCGCGCGGTGGGCCCGATGCAGTTCCTGCCGGCCACCTGGAAGAAGTGGGCCGTACGGGCCAACGGTGACGGCGCACCGCCGGACCCGCAGAACATGGACGACTCCGCGTTGACGGCCGCCCGGTACCTCTGTGCGTCCGGCGGTGACCTGACCAGCCCGGCCGGATGGTGGTCCGCGGTCATGAAGTACAACAGCTCAGTGGAGTACGCGCAGGCCGTGTTCGACGGTCAGGACGCTTACGCCCGCCAGCCGTAATAGTTGTCATACCACTGGGTCTGCTCCTCAACGGTGAAGTCTTCACCGTCCGCGGAGTTCGCGAAATCCCGGACGTAGGCCAGCGCGTCCGGCGCCAGTTCGTCGTCACTCGCGCTCAGAAACGCGATGGTCGCGTCGATTCCGGCGCCCAGCAACAGTTGCGCGTCGATCGAGATGCCCGCGTCGAACCCGGACCGCTTGGCACGCCAGACGAGCAGCGAGTCCTCGGCTGCGCCGTTCATGAACAGGTACGTGCACCAGAGCTTCATGGCCAGCGTGTTCGCTTCCATGCCGCGGGCGGTCTCTTCGGCGAGCAGGGCACGGATCTCGGGCAGCTGATCAGCACTCGGACTGGGGCCGAACCGCTCGATCGGCACATCCTCGTCGAACTCGTCGTCGATCATCGAACCCATCGAATCGTCTACTGTGGACGGTCAGGAGTCGTCGCCGTTGAGGGCGATGCGGGCGTTCACTTCGCTGAGGGCCTCGTGGTACTCCGGCACCGGGTTCATCGCCGTGGCGAGCTTCAGCTGCAGGCGGGCCTCGACGAACCGGCTCTGCCGCTGCAACGCCCGGCCCAGCGCGAAGTGCGCGTAGTGGTCGGTGGGGTCGAGCTCGATCACCCGGCGGAAGGCCGCTTCGGCCCGGCGCAGCTGCGCCGATCCGAGGTACGCGCGGCCGGCCAGCAGCTGGACACTCGGCTTGTCCGGTTCCGCCTCCAGCACCGGCGCCAGTGCCGCCAGCGCGTCCAGCGGCCTGCGCATGGCGACGAGCAGCTCTGCCTGCCGGAACGCCTGGACCATGTCGCTCATAGACACTCCACTTTACGACAGCCGTCCGGCCGCACGGCCAGTCCCATTGATCAAGATTCGGAGAAAGCCCGTCACCTGCGGTTTGCCCGGAGTTGGCCCGGGCGGCGCGAACGCGTGCCTTTCAGCGGGGACTCAGCCGGGCACGGCTAGGCTGGGCACGGACTAGAGCATGAGCTGGGAGGGAAACCAGTGGCGGTCATCGAGCAGGTCGGCGCACGCGAGATCCTGGACTCGCGGGGCAACCCCACCGTGGAGGTGGAGGTCGCGCTGGACGACGGCACCTTGGCCCGCGCGGCCGTTCCGTCGGGTGCGTCGACGGGTGAGCACGAAGCGGTCGAGCTGCGGGACGGTGACACCAACCGGTACCTCGGCAAGGGTGTCGAGAAGGCGGTGACCGCGGTCCTCGACACGATCGGCCCGGAGCTGACCGGCATCGAGGCCGTCGAGCAGCGGGTCGTCGACCAGAAGCTGGTCGACCTGGACGGCACGCCGGACAAGTCCCGGCTGGGCGCGAACGCCATCCTGGGCGTGTCGCTCGCGGTGGCCAAGGCGGCCGCGGAGTCCAGCGGGCTGGAGCTGTTCCGCTACCTGGGCGGCCCGAACGCGCACATCCTGCCGGTGCCGATGCTGAACATCCTCAACGGTGGCGCGCACGCCGACACCGAGGTGGACATCCAGGAGTTCATGATCGCGCCGATCGGCGCGGACACCTTCCGGGAGGCGCTGCGCTGGGGCGCGGAGGTCTACCACTCGCTCAAGTCGGTGCTCAAGAGCCGCGGCCTGGCCACCGGCCTGGGCGACGAGGGCGGGTTCGCCCCGAGCCTGGGCAACAACCGCGAGGCGCTGGACCTGATCCTGGTCGCGATCGAGAAGGCCGGCTACCGCCCGGGCCGGGAGATCGCCCTGGCCCTGGACGTGGCGGCGACCGAGTTCTTCGACGACGGCGCCTACACCTTCGAGGGCCAGAAGCGCAGCGCCGAGCAGATGTCGGCGTACTACAAGGAACTCGTCGACAACTACCCGCTCGTGTCGATCGAGGACCCGCTGTCCGAGGACGACTGGGACGGCTGGGTGCGGATGACCGCCGAGCTGGGCGAGCGCGTGCAGCTGGTCGGCGACGACCTGTTCGTCACCAACCCGGAGCGCCTGGAGGAGGGCATCTCCCGCCGCGCGGCCAACGCCCTGCTGGTCAAGGTGAACCAGATCGGCACGCTCTCGGAGACGCTGGACGCCGTGTCGCTCGCGACTTCCTTCGGCTACAAGAGCATGATGAGCCACAGGTCGGGTGAGACGGAGGACACCACCATCGCCGACCTGGCGGTGGCCACCGGTGTCGGCCAGATCAAGACCGGTGCGCCGGCCCGCAGCGAGCGGGTCGCCAAGTACAACCAGCTGCTGCGCATCGAGGAGACCCTCGGCGACGCGGCTCGCTATGCCGGGGACCTCGCGTTCCCGCGGTTCAACCCCGAGAACTAGGTCAAACCCGAGAGCCAGATGACCGAGACCGGCGACGAAGACCGCCCGGAGCGGGCAGCCTCACGCAGGCGGCCCGCGTCCCGGCGTGGCCGGTTCATGGCCAGGCTCGCCGGTATCACCACCACGAGGCGGGCCGCGGTGCTCGCCACCGTGGTGACCGCGCTCGCGTTGTCCATCGCCGTCCCGCTGCAGACCTACCTCTCGCAGCGGGACGACGTGGCCAACCAGGAGAAGCGCCAGGCCGAGCTGCGCGCGCAGGTCCAGCAGCTGGAGGAGCGCAAGGCCCAGCTCGCCGACCCGGCGCAGATCCAGGCCGAGGCCCGCCGCCGCCTGCGGTACGTCATGCCGGGGGAGACGCCTTATATGGTGCAGCTGCCCGGGGACGCCGGCACGCAGCCGGGCCGCCAGCAGGCCCAGGCCCCGGGGCCGGAGCAACCGTGGTTCCAGAGCCTCTGGGACTCTGTCGTGGAAAGCCGCTAGTGGATTTCGAAGCAGTCACGGACGAGGACCGCGAGGTCATCGCCGCCCAGCTGGGCCGCCCGCCGCGCGCTCTGCGTGCCATCGCCGCCCGTTGCCCGAGTGGTCACCCCGCGGTCGTGCAGACCTCGCCGCGGCTGGAGGACGGCACCCCGTTCCCGACCCTCTATTACCTGACCTGCCCGCGGCTGACGTCACTCTGCAGCACCCTGGAGGCACGCGGAGTGATGAAAGAGATGACCGCGCGGCTGGAGAGTGATCCGGATCTGGCCGAGGCGTACCGGAAGGCGCACGTCACGTACCTTGCGCAGCGTGACGAAATCGAGTCACTCGGCACGGAGGTCAGCGCGGGCGGGATGCCGGGCCGGGTGAAGTGCCTGCACGTCCATCTGGCACATGCCCTGGCCTGCGGACCTGGGGTCAACCCGTTCGGCGACGAGACCCTGGCGTTGATCGCGGACGAGTGGCCTTCCGGAGATTGTCACGCGGCTGACAAGGGGTGAACCGTAACTGTCAGGTTCCTGAGATGTTGCGATGAACGGACTAAGAGCTCCTAACAAAGTTCGAGGTTGATCAGTCGGCGGAAGCAGATAATGCCGCA
>CBIMJO010000825.1:0-5142 GCA_966244135.1 uncultured Actinocrispum sp.
GAACGACGCGGGTCCCGGCAGCCGTGACCCGGTCAAACCGGACGGGAAGGTCTGCCGGGTGAACGCCTGGCCCAATCCCCAAGGCAAATAGAGCGCAAGTGGCAACCCCTCCCACATCGTGGGCTTCTGGGATGAGATCGCCCCTTTTCGGTGTTGGATTTCAGGTAACCGCTGAGGAGGATTCGATGCCAGGTAGTTCGCTGCCACCGCTGGTGGAACCGGCCGCGGAGCTGACCAAGGACGAGGTCGCCCGCTACAGCCGGCACCTGATCATCCCTGACGTGGGCGTGGACGGGCAGAAACGCCTGAAGAACGCGAAGGTCCTGGTGGTCGGCGCGGGCGGGCTGGGCAGCCCGGCCCTGCTGTACCTGGCCGCCGCGGGCGTGGGAACCCTCGGGATCGTCGACTTCGACGTGGTCGACGAGTCCAACCTGCAGCGCCAGGTCATCCACGGCCAGTCCGACGTGGGCAAGCCGAAGGCCGTGTCGGCCAAGGAGTCGATCGCCGAGATCAACCCGCTCGTGACGGTGGTCCTGCACGAGACGCACCTGAACTCGGAGAACGCGCTCGACATCTTCCGGGACTACGACCTGATCCTGGACGGCACGGACAACTTCGCCACCCGGTACCTGGTCAACGACGCCGCCGTGCTGCTGGGCAAGCCGTACGTGTGGGGCTCGATCTTCCGGTTCGAGGGCCAGGTCAGCGTGTTCTGGGAGGACGCGCCCAACGGCCAGGGCCTCAACTACCGCGACCTCTACCCGGAGCCGCCGCCTCCCGGCATGGTTCCTTCCTGCGCCGAGGGCGGCGTGCTGGGCGTGCTGTGCGCGTCCATCGGGTCGATCATGGTGACCGAGGCGATCAAGCTGCTGACCGGCATCGGCGAGCCGCTGCTGGGCCGGCTGATGGTGTACGACGCGCTGGAGATGTCCTACCGGACGATCAAGATCCGCAAGGACCCCGAGTCGCCGAAGATCACCGAGCTGATCGACTACGACGCGTTCTGCGGCGTCGTCTCGGACGACGCGCAGCAGGCCGCGGCGGGCAACACGATCACCCCGCGTGAGCTCAAGGAGAAGTTCGACCGCGGCGACACGTTCGCGCTGATCGATGTTCGCGAACCGCACGAGTACGAGATCGTGAAGATCCCCGGCTCGATCCTGATCCCGAAGGACCGGATCCTGTCCGGCGAGGCGCTCGCCGAACTGCCGCAGGACAAGCCGATCGTGCTGCACTGCAAGTCCGGCGCCCGCTCTGCGGAAGCCCTTGCCGCACTGCACAAAGCCGGGTTCGCCGACGCCGTGCACGTGGGCAGCGGCGTCCTGGGCTGGGCCCGCGACGTGGACCCCTCCCTCCCGACCTACTAGAACCTCCCGCCCAGCCCTCGTGCGTACTTTTGTTGATCAGAACTCGCAAAAGTACTCACGAGGGCTGTTCTGCGTGGCGGGGCGCGGGTTTCGGGGGTGGACGCGGTAGCGTGCCTGGCGATGGGTACTCCGCAACCGCCTCCGCCACACGTCCGCGCCGCCTTCGGGGCGCGGGACCTGGTGCCTGAACTCATCGACGCCGGTCCGTTGTGGCGCTGCGGTGAGGTGGCGTTCAAGCCGGCGAACAGCCCAGCGGAGGCGGCCTGGGTCGCCAAGACGCTGGGTGACCTGGCCGTGCCCGGGCTGCGGATCGGGCGGCCGATGAGATCCACCGACGGCCGCTGGGTGGTCGGCGGGTGGGCCGCCTACCGGTACATCGAGGGCCACGCCGAGCCACGGCACGACGAGGTCATCTCCGTCTCGCTGACGTTGCACGAGGCGCTCAAAGGCCTGCCCCGGCCGAGGTTCATCGACGCCCGCCAGGACCTGTTCGCGGTCGCGGACCGGATCTCCTCGGGTGAACTGGACATGCCGCTCACCGAGGACCGCGGCGGCAAGCTCTACGACGGCCTGGTGGCCAAGCGGAAGTCGACGAACCTGGCCAAGCAGGTCGTGCACGGGGACCTGTTCGGCAACGTGCTGTTCGCCGGGGACGCGGACCCCGGGCTGATCGACTTCCGGCCGTACTGGCGCCCGCCGGAGTGGGCCGCGGCCGTGGTCGTGGTGGACGCGTTGGCGTGGGGCGGCGCGGACGAGGGCATCATCGGGCGCTGGTCGCACCTGACCGAGTGGCCGCAGATCATGGTGCAGGCAGTGCTGTTCCGGCTCGCCGTGCACGCTCTGCACCCGAAGTCCACCGCAGAGTCACTGAAGGGCCTGGAGCGCGTCGCTCAGTCCGTCGACCAGCTGCTATAGCACCCTCACCGGCGTTGACTTCCCGAAGAGCGGGCAATGTCCCACGTTCGCAACACGAGCGCATGAGCAGGTAACACTCCGTCCATAGCGTTCACGCCCGTGACGGTCGAGACGCACTGCCCCTACTGCGCCCTGCAGTGTGGAATGACGCTGACCGGGGCCGAGGTCCAGCCGCGCGAGTTCCCCACCAACCGGGGCGGGCTGTGCCAGAAGGGCTGGACCTCGGGACAGCTGTTGTCCACACCACACCGCCTCACCTCGCCGCTGCTGCACGGCTCGGAAGTGAGCTGGGACACGGCTTTGGACTTCATCGCCGCGCGGATCGCCGATATCCAGGAGGTTCACGGCCGCGACGGGGTGGCGGTCTTCGGTGGCGGCGGCCTGACCAACGAGAAGGCCTACGCGCTGGGGAAGTTCGCGCGGGTCGCGTTGCGCACCGCACAGATCGACTACAACGGCCGGTTCTGCATGTCGTCGGCGGCCGCGGCCGGGAACAAGGCTTTCGGGATCGACCGGGGGATGCCTTTCCCCGTCACGGATCTCGACGACGCGGACGCGATTCTCCTTGTCGGGGCGAACCCCGCGGAGACCATGCCGCCGTTCATGCAGCACCTGCACGGAAGTCTGATCGTCGTCGACCCGCGCCGGACCGCGACGGCCGAGAAGGCGATGCTGCACCTGCGCCCCGCTCCCGGTACGGACCTGGCGCTGGCGCTGGGAATCCTGCACGCGGTGGTCTCGGATGGCCTGCCGGACCAGGACTACATCGACGCCCGGACGACCGGTTTCGACGCGATGTGGCGGATCGCCGCTTCGTGGTGGCCGGAGCGGGCCGAGCGCGTGACCGGGGTCGCGGCGACCGATATCCATGCGGTGGCGAGGATTCTGGCTCGGTCGCGCAACGCCTACATTCTCACGGCTCGGGGGACTGAGCAGCACGCGTCCGGCACGGACACGGTCGGCGCGTGGATCAACCTGGCTTTGGCGCTGGGCCTTCCTGGGCGTGCGGGCAGCGGGTGGGGGTGCCTGACCGGCCAGGGCAACGGTCAGGGCGGCCGCGAGCACGGGCAGAAGGCCGATCAGCTACCCGGCTACCGGAAGATCGACGATCCCGTTGCGCGGGCCCATGTTGCCGGAGTCTGGGGCGTGGATCCCGCGGAGTTGCCGGGTGCTGGGCGGTCGGCTTACGAACTCCTTGACGCCCTGGGGACTCCGGGCGGGCCGCGCGGGTTGCTGGTGTTCGGAAGTAACCCTGTGGTGTCGGCGCCTCGGGCCGCTCATGTGACTGAACGCTTGAAGTCGCTGGATCTGCTGGTGGTGGCGGACTTCGTGCTGAACGAGACGTCGGCGTTGGCCGATGTCGTGCTGCCGGTGACGCAGTGGGCCGAGGAGGAGGGCACGCTGACCAACCTGGAGGGGCGGATCCTGCACCGCCGTCCCGCTCTCCGGGCCCCGGCAGGCGTTCGCAGCGATCTCGAAGTGCTGCAACAGCTTGCGATCAGGCTGGGCCAGCCCAAGGCCGCATTCCCCACGGACGCTTCGGATGTGTTCGACGAGCTGGGCCGGGCCTCGGCCGGTGGGCTCGCCGACTACTCCGGGATCAGCTATGCGCGGTTGCGCGCGGAGGAGGCCTTGTACTGGCCGGTTCCGGCGGCGGATCACCCTGGGACGCCCCGGATGTTCCTCACCGAGTTCGCTCATCCCGACGGGCGGGCGAGGTTCGTGCCGGTCGATCATGTCGGACCTGCGGAGGACGTGGACGGCGAGTTTCCCTTGCGGGCAACGACCGGTCGAGTGCTTGTGCACTATCAGTCCGGGGCACAGACACGGTTGATCGACGAGCTGGTGCGGGTGTCTCCAGAGTCCTTTGTGGAAGTTCATCCCGATACGGCTTCGCGCGCAGGCTTGGCAGACGGTGAATACGCTCGTGTGTCGTCGAGGCGCGGCTCGGTTCAGGCGCGGGTCCGGTGTGTGTCGTCGATGCGGCCGGACGTGGTGTTCCTGCCCTTCCATTTCCCTGGTGTCAACAGCTTGACCAATCCGGCGCTCGACCCGACGAGCCGGATGCCCGAGTTCAAGGTCTGTGCCGTCCGGCTCGATGCTTGGGGGGAATCGTGAGATCTGTTGTCATCGCGGGCTACGGCATGGCTGGCGCCCGCCTGGCCGAGGAGATCCGGCGGCGCGACCCGTCCGGCGAGCGGGTCAATGTCACCATCCTGGGCGAAGAACAGCACCTCGCCTACAACCGCGTGCTGCTGTCGGGCGTTGTCGCGGGGACCATGCGGCCGGAGAACGTGACCCTGCACGGACCCGAATGGGAGGACCGGGTCAGGCTCGGTGTGAGTGTCGTCTCCGTCGATCGCGGTGCTCGCAAGGTGTCTCTGTCCGACGGGACGGCGATCGCCTACGACGCCTTGGTTCTGGCCACCGGGAGCCGCGCATGGTTGCCACCGGTGGAAGGGCTCACCGCTGACTCGCCTGGGGTTGTGGCGTTCCGGACCATGGACGACTGCGCGAAGATCCTGGACTCGGTGTCGCCTGGGTCTCCGGTGGCCGTGCTCGGTGGCGGGTTGCTGGGGATCGAGGCGGCTCGTGGGCTGGCCGGGCGTGGATGTCAGGTGACCGTGGTGCATCCGGTCGGGCATCTCATGGAACGCCAGCTGGATGCCGCCGGTGGGGCGGTGCTGGCCCGGCGCCTGTCCACTTTGGGCATCGAGTTCCGGCTGAACGCCCGCGTCTCCGGGTACGTGCCGGGGGATGGGCTGAAACTTGAGGACGGTTTGGTCCCGGCGGATCTGGTCGTGGTCGCCGCCGGGGTGAAGCCGGAGACCTCGCTGGCCGTCGAGGCGGGCCTGACCGT